>CAWZYX010000025.1:0-30371 GCA_963966315.1 uncultured Winogradskyella sp.
TTAGAGAGGAATATCAAATGGACAATGGAGAGGCCTTACGCCGACCAGAATTTCAGTATGTATCGGCATGGGAGTATAAAGGGCAACCAAGTGAAGCTGTGCACCATAAGGAAAAACTGGTATACGAGAATATAGAAGTAAAAGAAAGAAGTTATAAATAAAAAATGCTATGAAATGAGCCAGAGCGGAAAGTAAATACCCTACTTTTTTGATCTGGCGAATTCCATCTGACAATTGTTGAACAATAAAAAAGAAACAGATGAAATTATTATTGAAAATCTGGCGTCAGAAAAATGCTAATGACAAAGGAGGCATTGTTGAATACCCGGTTGAAGGTATTTCTCCCGACATGTCATTCCTGGAAATGCTGGACGTCTTAAATCAAAGTTTAATTGCTAAAGGAGAAGAACCGGTAGCTTTCGACCACGACTGTAGAGAAGGTATTTGTGGTACCTGTTCACTCTATATCAATGGTCGGGCTCATGGACCCGATACTCACATCACTGCTTGTCAGCTTCATATGCGTAGTTTTAAGGATGGAGATACCATTTATATCGAACCTTGGAGAGCTAAAGCATTTCCGGTTGTAAAGGATCTTATTGTCGACCGCTCAGCCTTTGACCGCATTCAGCAGGCAGGAGGATTCATTTCGGTAAATACCTCTGGAAATACCCAGGACGCAAATGCGATTCCAATAGAAAAGGAGCATGCTGATAAGGCGTTTGATGCCGCTACTTGTATTGGTTGTGGCGCCTGCGTGGCCTCTTGTAAGAACTCTTCGGCCATGCTGTTTGTATCGGCCAAAGTATCCCAATTTGCTTTGTTACCGCAAGGACAGGTGGAGGCGCATGACCGTGTACTTAATATGGTAAAGCAAATGGACGAGGAAGGATTTGGAAATTGCACTAACACCGGTGCTTGTGAGGTGGAGTGTCCAAAAGGAATCTCTCTTGAGAACATTGCGCGAATGAACAGGGAGTACCTTTCAGCAAGTATTAAGGGTTAATAATCCCCGATAACACGATAACATTCAAGATCCCAGGGTTCAGACCTTGGGATTTTTATATAACTTCCACATAAAATCTCCTCATGGTCTTTGCTGAAAAGTTTTTTTCGATGCTGGTATGCTTCTTCTGTTCTTTGATGATCTGGGCACAGACACCTGTTATAGATGCTAAGCAATTACTGGACCATACGCGTATCCTTAGTTCAGATGCGTTTGAAGGCCGCCAGACTGGCACTCCAGGAAATAAAAAAGGTCGCGATTATATCATTTCACAGTTTCAAAGACTCCAGATACAGCCCCTTGGAGACCATTACGAACAGCCATTTAGTTTTAAGATGGGCGAAGACACCATTGAAGGGAATAATGTCATTGGCCTTGTTCCGGGCAGCAAATTTGTAAATCATTACATTGTGATCAGTGCCCATCACGATCATCTCGGCAATAGAAATGGAACTATTTTTAACGGGGCGGACGATAATGCCTCGGGTGTTGGTGCATTGTTAATTTTTGCCGAATACTTAAGTCAGAATCCACCGAACTACTCGGTGATCCTTGTAGCTTTTGATGCAGAGGAAATCGGGCTGAAAGGAGCTAAACACTTTGTTGAAGAGATGGCCGGTAAGGATATTATATTGAACATCAATATGGATATGATAGGCCGTAGCCAAAAAAATGAATTGTACGTTACAGGAACGCGCTACAATAATCAGCTGCAAAAGCGGATTACAGAACTAAACAATCCAACCGATACTCAACTTATCATCGGTCATGATGGTACGGACGGCAAACAGGACTGGACTTACGCCTCTGACCACGCTCCCTTTCACAGTGCCGGGATTCCCTTCTTGTATTTTGGAAATGAAGACCATAAAGACTACCATGGACCCAATGATGATTTTGAGTTGATGACTCACGACTTTTACATCAATGCGGTGACCATTATTCTGTCCGTGATAGATATCATCGACAGCGAAGGCCTGTAAATTCAAAAAGACCCAAATCCTAATAAGTCGAAAAGTGGAACTGATGAATGGGTTGTCACATTTCGCTCTGAGGCTCGTCTATAAAATAGATCCATTAAAAGCAAACCAATCCATGCGACCAGTTATAGTACTTCTTCTAGTGAGCTTACTTTTTGCCTGTAAGCAGCAACAAACAAATACAGTGGAATACAGTTTTTCAATGACGAGAATAGACTCCATTCCTCTTTTGCGCGTCCACTTAAAATGCAAGGCCGAACCCAATGGTGTCACCACCCTGCTCTACCCAAATAATGCTTGGGGACAGGACAGTTTATTCAACGCTATTCAAAGTATTTCAGTCAAAAATACTGAGTCTCAATATGAGCGTAACCCTGACAGTGGCTGGATAGTGATTACGCACCCTAAAGATCTAGAGCTACTGGAGCTTACCTATGAATTGAAACAGGATCAACAGAAGATCACTACGCGCTCCACTTATCGCCCCATCATTCAAAATGAGTATTTCCATGTATTTGGCCACAACCTACTGATGGTACCACGTGCCTATGCACCAGACTCGGACACTTCATTTAGTGTCGATATTTCCTGGGAAGATATGCCCCAGGACTATCAGATGCACAATAGTTTTAACTCCGGAGAACGATCACAATCACTTAAGAACATAAGTGAACGAGAACTAAGTAGTTCAGTATTTATGGGAGGAGATTTTAGAACACATCGGTTAAGGATTAGTGGCAATGATGTGTTTTTCGCGCTTCGAGGTGAGTGGCAGGCCTTTAACGACCAAGAGCTCCTAGAGGTGCTGAGAAAGACCATCGCATCTCAAAGAGATTTCATGCAGGACCACAGTCAATCGTTTTACGCTGTTAGTATCATCCCTATACAACAAAAGCAAGGTAGTGGGTATCAGGGAACAGGTCTTACCAATTCCTTTGCTATGTCAGCTACCAATAACGCGTTTCTGGAATTAGACCAATTGGTCTATTTATTAAATCACGAACATCAGCATAACTGGATCGGGCATCTCATCAAAAATGAAAATGAAGAGCAGCAGTATTGGTTTAGCGAGGGGTTTACCGATTATTACACGATTAAAAATATAGCCAGAAATCAGATCAATGGTCAGGGTGCATCCTATGTTCTCAACAAAATGAATGATGTGATAAAGGAGCTATACACCTCCCCGGTGAAGGATGCTCCTAACAGCGATATCAGCTATGATAACTTTTGGACAGATTACAATTACAATGCCCTTCCTTATAAACGAGGAAGCCTTTTTGCCTTTATTCTGGACTTAAAAATTCAACAGGAAAGTAAGGGTGCGAAAAGTTTAGATGATGTCATCCTTGCGATCAAAAAAGATGCTGAGAAAAGCGGACAGAGAATATCACATCCATACATCATTGAAACTTTTGAACCATATCTTAAGGGCTTTGAGAATTTCTTCAGAAGGCATATTGAAGAAGGGCAATTGATTGACCTGTCCAGTGAATTCAACGCTCTTGGGTTTGAGACAGTCCCATATGCCCATGTCTATGATTTCGGTCTTGAATTAAGTGACAACGATATCATTATAGCAATAGACCCTTCTTCAAATGCCTACCGAAGTGGGTTGAGAGAAGGAGATGAAATTGTACGCCAATCGTATGTCTGGGGCGATCCTGATCATGAAGCATCTGTTGTTGTTAAATCACAAGAGGGAGAGAAAACTTTTAGATTTTATCCTTCGAAACAATTAGCCATAACGCAGTTGGAGCTTTCAGTACTCAACGAGCAAAACTTGAACCTTTAGTCTTGGATCGAACAGTAAAATTGTAGTTTTGCAGTTCATTTTGATGTTAAGCTATATGTAATCTATGCAAGACCCAGCTTCTTTTTATGCACAGGAATTGGACAAATTTAAGACCCTGGAAAAACAGTTAAAGGGTCGCTCTAATCGTTTGAGCATTACCCGAATTGCTGTGTTTCTTATGACCGTAGCTTTGGTGTATTTCTTTGGTAATAGCCCAATGGTCCTTATTCTTATCATCCTGACCGGTATCGCTTTGTTCCTGGGGTTGTTGTCCATTCATTCCGAAATAAGAACAAAGAAAAGTCTGGTACAACGACTGTTGTTAATGAACCTGGAAGAGCTGGACATTGCCAAAGGCAATTATCTTACCCGACAAAACGGAGAAGAATATGCCATTCCTCATCACGAGTTTTCACAGGACATCGATCTGTTTGGCAGAGGGTCATTCTTTCAGTACATGAACAGAACTGGTCTCAAAGAAGGAGCCGGATTTCTGGCTCAAAGCATCCAGTCAGACGACATTAGTGCAATTCGTAAAAAACAAAAAGCGGTGAGCGAACTGTCTGAAGACCCTGCATGGTTGCAGCGCTATACTGCCTTGGCCCAGGAATTAGACAATGAGACACCAACAGCTCCGTTGGTTCATTGGATTGCACAATACAAGGCTTTTTTAAAACCAGTACACCGTTTTTTAGCGCATGTGTTTGGTATAATATCTTTGCTTCTACTCGCATTAACCGTTTTACAGGTTATTTCCATAAGCGTCATAGGTTACTGGATTTTACTGGGATTGGCCTTCACCAGTCTTTTTCTAAAGAAAGTAAATAAGCTCTCATCCAGAGCCTCCAGTGCGAAGGTCTTTTTCAAACAATATGCCTTACTGCTTAAGGAGATCGAGGAAAGAAGATTTGAGACAGAGCTATTGCTCAAACTGCAGAAGCAAATAGAGATGGATGGAGAAAAGGCTTCGTCAATTTTTAGAAAGTTTTCGAAGCGACTCGATGCTTTGGACCATCGCAATAACCTTTTGGTTGGTGTACTTGGCAATGGTTTGTTCCTGTGGGACCTTCAGCAAAGCTTCAGAATTGAACAGTGGATCAAATCCTATGGGAAGAAAGCGGAGGACTGGTTTCAGGTGGCGGCTGCTTTCGATGCCTATAATTCCTTGGGGTTATTTGCCTTTAACCATCAGGAGTTTTGCTACCCGGAAATTGCTGACAGAGGTAGTAAAGAACTAATCCATGCAAAACATCTGGGGCATCCCTTAATTGCCACCGATAAACGCGTATGCAGTGACCTGGAGATTAACAGTACTAATTTTTTTATCATAACTGGTGCAAATATGGCCGGAAAAAGTACTTTCTTGCGAGCTGTTGCACTGCATATTGTGATGGCAAACCTGGGATTACCGGTGTGTGCCAAATCCAGTGTTTACCAACCCATAAAATTGATATCAAGCATGCGCACTTCAGACTCACTTACCGATGAGAGTTCGTATTTCTTTTCGGAGCTCACCCGTCTGAAGTATATTGTAGATGCTTTGCAGAACGGTCGATATTTTGTAATTCTAGACGAGATTCTCAAAGGCACCAACAGTACAGATAAGGCCATAGGTTCGCGCAAATTTGTAGAGCGTTTGGTTGGTCTCGGTGCATCTGGTATCATTGCCACCCACGATCTAAGTCTTACAGAAACAGACCAACACCTGAAGGAGGTGACCAATTATTTTTTCGACGCTGAGATCAGAAATGATGAACTTTACTTTGACTACAAGCTTAAAAGAGGCATTTGTCAAAACATGAATGCCAGCTTTCTGTTGAGAAAGATGGATATAGTATCATAAAAAAACCCTTTCCATTCCGATGACTATCGGGAGAAAGGGCTTCTTTTTACAGGATGTTCTAGTGCTTATGCTTCAAATGGTTCGATTGAAACATAGGACTTATTATCTTTTCTCTTGGAAAACTTCACAATTCCATCCACCTGTGCGTGTAATGTGTGATCTTTTCCCTGATAAACGTTTTCACCTGGATGATGTGTATTACCGCGCTGTCTTACGATGATGTTTCCCGCAATTGCAGCCTGTCCACCAAATATTTTCACACCAAGGCGTTTCGATTCTGATTCTCTACCGTTCTTCGAACTTCCGACTCCTTTTTTATGTGCCATTGTATTTCGAGTTTATTGGGTTATTAACTTAAAGCAGCTATTAGCTCGGCTTTCTTCATTGAAGAATAACCTGTAATACCTTTTGCTTTAGCCATCTCTTTTAACTCAGCAACTGTTAGTTTGCTTAAGTCCTGAGCGGCCTCTTCTTTTGCTTCTGTCTTTTTGGTTTCAGCTTTAGCGACTGGTTGCTCAGCTTTAGCAGCAGGCTTTTCAGCTTTTGCCTTTGTTGTTGGTTTAGCACCAGAAGCCACAATACTTTCAATTTGGATCTCGGTTAAAAATTGTCTGTGACCATTTTTAACACGGTATCCCTTACGTCTTTTCTTTTTAAAGACGATCACCTTATCACCTTTGAGGTGCTTTAAGACCTTGGCACTTACTTGTGCACCGTCTATAGCCGGGGCGCCAACAGTTACATTGTTATCGTCACCAATAAGAAGAACGTTGTCAAAATCTACTTTTTTACCTTCTTCCGCAGATAAACGATTAACAAAAACTTTTTGGTCTTTCGCAACTTTGAATTGCTGCCCTGCTATCTCTACAATTGCGTACATAGCGTAACGTTTTTATTAATTTTTTAAATCTTTAAATGCTTGCCTCTTTTTAAGGCGGGTGCAAATATAGCTCTAAAATATTAATCTACAAATACTTTAGGCCTTTTGAGGAATGTTCCAACTTTTTTTAAAGTATTGCATGCAGGTAAGGGTGATCACCACAGTAGTTGCAAATCCCATAATGGCCACTACAAAGGTGACCAAGCCTATATGGACGTTATAATCTTGTTTAAATACCGTAAGTAATTGAATCAGAAAATCAGGGTCTATCTCGGTGGCATAGATCAAAAAGAAGACCGAGAATAAGATCGTCGCCACAAAACCCGTGACGATGCCCAGAGTAAAGCCTTCGCCATAACTAAAAGCATCTCCTTTCTCCAGTTTGTCGTATTTGATCACTGTGAAGATGCCAAAGGCCGTGATCACCCCGTTAAACAGGCTATACACTGGCTTGGTGTGCCAGTCAAATAGGGCAAGTAATAAGAAATAAGCAATTAGAGAGGCACTGATAACGATGCCAAAGCGTATGGGTAATATTAAATTTTTCATAGTTGTTTTGCTATTTTTACTTCTGTTTTTGCTTTAATATATTGAATTATAAGGATAAAGCCACCATGATTAATATAGATTTCACATATCATGCTATGAAGTAGGAAAATGGTTTCGTATTTTAGCAAGTCCAATGTGTAACACAATTGTTATTAAAGAGACCAACAACTGAGATTATAAAACTTTAACCATAAATAGATAAAAAATGAATATGATTAAGATTAGACTTTTAGTGGCATTATTGCTCACTTCAAGCTTCCTTTCTGCTCAGAAAGTAGAATTTGAGGAGTACACATTAGATAACGGATTACACGTTATTTTACACCAGGAGAATGCAGCCCCAGTGGTTACTGTCGGGGTTATGTACCAGATTGGTGCTAAGGACGAAGTAGAAGGCAGAACAGGCTTTGCACACTTCTTTGAGCACCTTTTGTTTGAGGGAACTGAAAACATCGAACGCGGCAAGTGGTTTGACATTGTTTCTGCCAATGGAGGAAGCAACAATGCCAATACTACACAAGACCGCACCTATTACTACGAGACCTTCCCGTCCAATAAACTTGAAATCGGCCTATGGATGGAGAGCGAGCGCATGCTGCACCCAATCATTGAGCAGGTTGGTGTGGACACACAAAATGAGGTGGTAAAAGAAGAAAAGCGTCAGCGCATTGACAATGCCCCTTATGGAAAGATCATCTACAGGACAGGTATCAATAACCATCTTTTCAAAGTGCACCCTTACGGGCGATCGGTCATAGGCACTATGGATGATCTCGATGCGGCAGAACTGAGTGAGTTTATAGACTTTAATGAGCAGTACTATAACCCAAATAATGCCGTATTGGTAGTTGCTGGGGACATTGACATTAAGAAAACAAAAAAAATGATTGAGGATTATTTTGGTCCAATTCCTAATCGAGCAGAACCCAATATTAGAAAAGAGGTGGTTGAACCTCCGATCACGGAAACCCGTTATGCTACTGAATACGATTCAAACATTCAGATCCCGGCATACATCTTCTCGTACATCACACCAAAATCAACAGATAAAGACGCGTATGTATTGGATTATATTTCTTCCATCCTTACCGGAGGGAACAGTTCCAGGATGTACAAGCGATTTGTTGAGCAAGACCAGGTGGCATTGCAGGTACTTGCCTTTAATCAGGCCAGCCAGGATTATGGTACCTACACCATGGGGCTTCTGATAAAAGGAGAGCCCGACTGGGATACTCTAAGAGCCAATATGGATGAAGAGATCAAAAAACTGCAAACAGAATTGATCTCTGACAAAGAATATCAAAAGCTGCAGAACCAGTTTGAGACCAACTACGTAGAGGCCAACTCGAGTGTTCAGGGTATTGCCTCTTCATTGGCAACCTACTACATGCTTCAGGGTGATGCCAACAGAATCAATACGCAGTTAGACATTTATCGCAGCATCACTAAGGAAGATATTAAGAGAGTAGCTAATGAGTACCTCAAACCGAATCAGCGTGTAGAGATCAAATATTTAGCGGGTACCGACCCTGCTGAAGCAGAATCAAAACAATAAGTAAAAGCATTTACAAGAGTTATGAAAAAATATTTTATATATACACTAGTTGCAGCCTTTATAGGATTTTCTGCAACGGCACAGATCGATAGATCCAAAATACCAGCTTCTGGTCCCTCTCCCGAGGTGAATTTAAAGGAAGCCAAAGAGTTCAAATTAGACAATGGACTAACTGTCCTGGTGGCCACAGATACCAAATTTCCAGTGGTTAACTGGAGCCTCAACCTGAATAACCCCCCGGTTTATGAAGGCGAAAAGGCAGGTGTTCAATCCCTGACAGGGGCACTTCTGGGCAAAGAAACCCAAAAGTCAACTAAGGATGAATTTGCCGAAAAGGTAGACTTTTTAGGTGCTTCTATCAGTGTCAATCCAAATGGAGGTTTTGGCTACTGCCTTGACAAATATCAGGATGAAGTGTTCGCCCTATTTGCGGAGGCGGCTTTACAACCCAAGTTTACTCAGGAAGAGTTGGATTTTGAAAAAGAACAACTGATTGAAGGTATCAAGTCCGGTGAGAACAGCGCGGCCGCTATTGCTGGTAACGTGCGAAATGCAGTGTTTTATGGGAAAAACCACGCGGCAGGTGAAATTGTTACTGAAGAAACTGTGAACAATGTAACCCTCGAGGATGTTCAGAAGTTCTATGCGGATCGCTTTAAGCCTTCAAATGGGTATATGTTGTTTTCAGGAGATATCACAGTGAAAGAGGCCAAAGACTTATTGAATACCTACATGAAGGACTGGTCAGAAGGAGCTGTAGCAATACCTGATTACCCTGAGTTTAGCGACGTACCTACTACTGAAATCAATTTTGTTGATGTACCCAATGCTGTACAGACCGAATTGGCCGTGATGAGCGTTTCGCCTTTAAAAATGACCGACGAAGATTACCATGCAGCTATTGTAGCTAATTATATACTGGGAGGTGCCTTTGGATCGTATTTGAATATGAACCTTCGTGAGGAACACGGTTATACCTACGGAGCCCGCTCCAGCCTGGGTACAGGAAGATGGTATAATTCTTCGTTCAGAGCAACTACTAAAGTACGTAATGAAGTGACCGACAGTGCGGTAGTAGAAACCTTAAAGGAGATCAAGCGCATTAGAACAGAGCCTGTAGATCCAGAGGTGTTGGAAAATGCAAAGGCAAAGTTTTTAGGAAACTTCATCCTTCAATCCGAAGACAAAACAGTGGCCGCAAGACGTGCCTTAACCATCAAGACCAATGACCTTCCCGAAGACTTTTATAAGAACTACATCGCCAACATCAACAAGGTGACTGTGGAGGATGTTCAAAGAGTGGCTAACAAATACTTCTCAGATGAGAACGCCAGAATTGTACTTGTCGGTAAAGCGGCCGATGTTCTAGAGAATGTCGAAAATATTGAGTGGAATGGTCAAAAACTGCCGGTTAAGTTCTTTGATAAAGATGCTAACCCTACCGATCGCCCTGAGACCATTACATTACCCGAAGGAGTTACTTTAAAAACAGTGATGGCTAAGTATATTGATGCCATTGGAGGAATGGAAAAGGTAAATAGTGTCAATTCTATTCTGCTACAGTACGAAGCTTCGGCAATGGGCTCCACCATTATGAGCGAAGAAAAGCGTATTGACGGGAAAACGGCTCAAAACATCTATATGAACGGAGCACAAATGATGGCGGTTGTGACTACCAAGGAGGAAGCCTATATGAAACAGGGTGGTGCCAAAAACCCACTTCCGGGGAATATGGCCGAGGACATGAAGCCTATGGCAGGATTGTTTATGGAATTAAACCTCATGAATTCTGAGACGGCGAAAGTATCGGGGATTGAATCGGTAGACGGAAAGGATGCCTACCGGGTGGATGTTCCCGGTGAAGTAGTTTCTATGTCCTTATTCTACGATGTAGAAAGCGGCCTGAAGGTTAAAGAAGTACAGATCACCAATATGAACGGTCGCTCTCAAAACCAGGAGGCCACTTTGAGTGATTATCAGGACTACGATGGTCTGATGTTCCCAGCAACCAGGCAGGGTACACAAATGGGTCAGCAGATTACCTTTAAATTAAAAGAAGTAAAGATCAACGAAGGGGTTACTGAAGCTGATTTTGACTGATCTAAACATGAAAATAAAAAAACCGAAGTCAGCAGGCTTCGGTTTTTTTATTTCTTTTTCCTGCGGTGAGAGAGGTAAATACCAAATAAAATGAGTAATGTGGCTCCTCCTTGAAGTACTCCAAAGCGTTCACCGTCCAAGAGCCCCCATCCTAAAGCAACTAGTGGCATCATATAGGTCACTGAGGAGGCAAACACCGGAGTAGATAGTTGTACCAGTTTGTTGTAAAGGATCTTGGCTAAAGCAGTGCCAAATACAGAGAGTATTAAAACATACACCAACGCCATTTCCAGGTTAGGGTTGTTTAAGGTAGCCTTCGTAAAAAAGCCATCCCAGACCAAAATGATGAAAGCGGGGACAATGATAAAAACGTAGTTGGCTGTGGCAATGGCAAGGGGCTTCACATCCTGTAAGTGCTTTTTAATGATGTTGGTGTTGGTGGCATACATCAGAGTGGAGGCAATCACAAAGCCTGCAAACAAGTAATTTTGGTTAGGATTGAGATCCGACCCTCGTAGAATGAGAACTGCCGTCCCAATAAACCCGACGAGCACACCAAGGATCTGACGGCGTGTAGAGCTTATCTGAAATAAGATAAAACCAATGAGTATGGTGTTAAGGGGCACAAGTGAATTGAGAATGGAGGCAATGGCCGAATCGATCTCTGTCTCTGCTATGGCAAAAAAATAGGCCGGAAAGAACGAGCCTAAAAACCCGGATAATGCCAGCCACTTCCATTTGCTTTTTGGAATGTGTTTTAGAGATGAGAACCCGGCCGAAAACAGGATGAGACCCGTGAAAATGCTTCTTAGTGAGCCCAATTGAAATGGTGACAAGCCTAAAAGGGCTTTCTTAATAAGTATAAAAGAGCTTCCCCAGATAATGGAAAGTACAATGAGATATAGCCATTTAACATCCAGAGATTTCATACACATCTAACCTTAAAAGCTCACAAAATTCGTTAATTAATTAGTGCTAAATGAAGCTAATTATTAATTTTGCACATACGTATATATTCAAAGACTATGAGAGTAATCAAAAGCTTATATGTTATTGTAGCCTTTTCAGCACTGGTATTCGGTTGTAAGAACAATCAGGAGCCCGAGGTAAAAACAGTTGCTATTGAAGTTTCTGAAGAAAAGGCAGAGAAGACCTTAGATCCCAATGCCAAGTATGCCAAAGTAGAGTTTAGCATCGACGGAATGACCTGTGCTATGGGCTGTGCAAAAACCATAGAAAAGAAAATGGCCAAAATGGATGGCGTGAAATCTGCTAAGGTGGATTTTGAAAAGGAACTGGCGATGGTCGAGTACGACGAAGCTAAGGTAACTCCGGAAACCTTAGAAGAGGCGGTTGCCAAGGCCGGTGACGCTTACAGTGTTAGAGATATGAAGCAGGTAGACGATTTCTCCGAGGAGAAAAAAGGCTGTGGAGAAGATTGCGATAAAGACTGTTGCAAAGGCAAAAAGAAGCAGAAGCAAAAAGGCAAAGAAAAAGGAGAGTCAAAAGTTGAGAAAGAAGGCAAAGGTAAAGTGATGGCTTGCGCCGAGGACTGCAAAAAAGACTGCTGCGAAAAGAACGCCTAAGCACTTGTTATATTCTAAATAAAAGCCTCCTTCCGGGAGGTTTTTTTAGTTTTCTACAAATTGGAGCAAGGACTAGTTGATATTGCATATAATTTTGTGCTATGCGTTTTACCAAATACTACAGTGATCTCATTAAGGCCTCAGGGGTACCCCAGCTCAATGCCAGGCAGCTACAGCGCATCAATAATATCATGGTGATGGAGATCCGTATCAATGAGCAGACCCTCATTGCCAAGCATTTGAGCGGGGATGCCAAAGTGCTGCTCAACAAGCGTAGCTATAACTGTTATAGCAAACTAAATAACCTGACGCAGGGGCAAGCACCGCAGGAGGTCTTAAAAGCGATACTTAGGGATTAAAATTTCTGTTGATCATCTTCCTTTAAAAATTGCTGGATCTCAAACTTATGGCCTTCTAGATCTTCAAAGAAAAAGGACTTCAGAGGGATGGATTCAAAGTACTTGATCTCCGTTAGTTCCTGCACCGTTAGTTGCTTGAAGCGTTCATAGGCACTGTTCACATCCCTGGTGGTTAGGGAAAACAGGGTATTGCCCGCAACTGCTGTGCTATCTCGCTGTTTGACAATGCCTAGAAAGGCCTTTTCATTGACTTCATACACCCGGGCAAAGTCCTGGTTCATGACCAGCTCTAATTCTAAGACCTCCTCCATAAACTGAGTGCCATAGGCGAAATCCTGGTAGTATAGAAAGGTAATGGCCGAGCTGTAGGGGCTATTTACCGGGGCCTCTGCCTGCTGCTTACAGCTACCAAGCGAGACCAGAAATGCTGCCCAAAGAAAAAATGATCTGAGCATCATGCTAACGGTGCTTCTAATGGGTTTCATAAAGGACAAGGTACATAATATAAGACAAATCTTCTGTGCAAACACATGGGGTATATTCGAATTAGATTCAACAGTTTGGCTTTAATTACCGGTAATGATCAAGTTATCGATATGGTATCTGGTCGTGGCCCCGGGGTCGGAGCCCTCGTAGAGAAATCCAAAATGAACAGTTCCACTAAGACAACTTATATTAACTGAAGGTGTGGTTTCAAAGTTTCCGAAACCACCCCCGGGACCCGACGGTATGACGACATCAAGCGGTAACCAGGTTGCTTCCTCAGGATCACCAGTGAAATCCTCTGATGCATAAACAGATAAAATGCTGCCATTGTCAAAGCTGACCTGAATATCAAAGCTCAAGGCTTCGGATTGTGAACTGTCAAGGTCAACCCCAGGGCTTACCAGCCAGACATTAATGGGATCTTCATTGGCATTGAATCCTGTGATCTGGGCGTAACTATTTCCCTCAAAACTACCGATGGACCAGTCCCGGTTGCCCCCGGATATATTTATATTGGTCCATCCGGCAGCTTCAAACCCTTCAAAATCCTGAAAATCTTCCGAAAACAATAGGATATCATCAGCAGTTGCCCCCTCACAATCCAGAAAATCGGGATCGCAGCGTTCTTCACCAGTCAAATAAACGTCCTCCGGCGAATTGATTCTTACATTGAAGGTCTCTCCGAAAAAATCTTTGGTTAACACAGCATTTAAGGCACCACGTCCTGAAGGAAGACTTAAGGCTTTAAAGTCGGCAAATGTACTGGTACTAAGAATGGTGCGCTCATTGGAGCTGCAACTTTCTAGGAGCCTGTTCCCATCAAACTCATCAAATGATTCTGAGGCATAGGTGAGTGGGCGCTCACCAAGCACAAGATTCCGGTTGAATTGTACCTCTTCCAATCGAACGTACAAGTTGGTCTTATCATCCTCAAAGTCGTCAATATTTATTGGTAGAGGAATAATGGAATCCACTTCGGGAGAACGCTGTATCAAGTCATTTTCTAAGGAAGAAGGTATATTATCTACAGTATTTCCATTTCTTAAGCCCACAGTTAGAACCCCGTTGGTAATGCCAGTGGATAGCCCATTGAGCTGCAAATAGATCTTTCTACCCTGATCGTAGCGAATTGAAAGAGGTGTGACATCCAGCAGTATTTTTATGCCAATGCTCGGGTTCTCCGGCTGGTCCTGCACAATGATCTCTTCAAAGAAATTGCCGGCTTCATCCGAAGAAACCACATAACCCACCATGTAAAGAGCTTGGGTCTCAAATTCGTAAGTGAAAATAGTCGTTTCGTCGGTATAGTCCAGTTCAGTATTCCCCTGTTCCTGAGCCAATTGCCCCGCTACGGCGGCGATGGAGATCTCAGGGCCTTCTAGAACAGGATCCGAAATGCTGGTATCAGGAATACTAAAATCGTCGTCGGCAACACAGCTATACAAAATCAGGACTGTGGCCCCTGCCAGTAAGTTCTTAAAATGTCTCATTTGTTTTGAATTATGGGTCCTCTCATTAAAATCGTATGTATAGGTTTATATAGTAGGTCGTTCCGTTTCCAAAAAAGTAGCGGGGACCAAACATGGGGCCTCCCGGTCGCGAGCGATCCTCACTCAGACGTCTGTAGTTGGCGTAGCGTGACTGCTCAAAGCCGCCAGTTCGGTATTCCTGATCAAGCACATTATTGATGGTAGCAAAGAATCCCAGGTAGTAATCACCAAACTTCCAGGATTTACCTCCAATAACATTAATAAGAGCATAAGGCTCAAGCCGTTCCTGTTTTAGAAGTTCTCGCGCTATGACCGGGTCGTAATCGTTAAAGGTATTCCCATCAAAATCAGAACTGAAGTTAGCAGTTCGAGCCAGATTACTTATATCCACATAAGCATGAGAGAAGTAATTGGCCGTAAGTCCGATATTCCAGAAATCGGGGTCTCTGTATTCAAAGCCTATTTGAAAAGCCCTCTCTGGGCCACTGGCCACGCGATAGTTTTTAAGATTGGTACGGCCATCTCCAAAGCGCAATTCTCCCTCAAAGTCAACGCTAGTGAGGTACAGCTGGGGGTTATTTTGAAAGGTGTATTGACCAAATGATCCTGCAGCTTTTAAAAGAAAGGTTGGTGTGAGCTGGGCCTCGAGACCGAACTCCAGCCCCATATTCTGACGTTCTATATTGGTCAATAACTCCTGAACAAAGGCATCTCCACCTCCAAGGCCCAGACCTGCCAGGTCCTGGGTAAAATAAAAGCTGATATCCGAACCATTCATAAAACGACTGTAGAATCCGGTGATCCGAGCATTGAAAAATGGTGATCTGAAAATATAACTCAGGTCCCCACTAAAAATCTGCTCGCTCCCTATGCCTGAGGTTAACGAATTGTTTTGTCGTGCATTGCTAAAGACCGTTCTATGACCTGGAGCTTTCGAAAAATAAGAGATCCGCGCCTCGGTTAAATGTCTACCTGTAAACCTGTAAGTAAGTCCTGTTTTTACACCGTAGTCTGCAAAGCTTATCAGTTTACTTTTTCCGAAGGACCCTTCGGGACCCTCACTGGGAAAGAACCCATTTTCATAAAGGCCTTGTCTTTGATAGGTGGCGTGTGATAGTTGGGTCCCAATATAGAAATTAAGGCGTTTATAGCTAAACTGACCCTGAGCAAAAGCGCTTAACAGCGAAGCGTCGATGCTATAATTATAGGTGTACCGATCACCTTCCTTCACAATCCTATTGGGGTTGCGAAGATCTGATTGTGCCCTGTTGGCAGCGATGCCCTCACTCACCAGGTTAGGGTTTTCATCGGCAAAAAAATCAATATCAAGGAAGCCAGTACCTCCAAGCAGATCTTCAATTCTTGCAAAGTTTTCACTGTGCAGACGGCGATAGTTAAGGGCCCCATTCAGCAGGATGTGTTTATTTAAAGAGGCCTCAACAATTGAATTAATACTCAACTGCCTATCCTTTACCACATTGGATTGCAGAGCATAGAGCGCATTTCCTCCTCGTACTCTTAGATTTTCATTGGCCTCATATAGTGAGAACCAGTCCCACTGACCATCATTTTGAAAGGTTTCTCCAGCTAGAAAAGCAAGCGTATAATCATAGGTCCCTGGGTTAGTATTCCTCAGGTAATAACTAGGCAGGTTCTGATAATAAGTTGGATCAGGATTTCGGGCACCACCTAGGAAAGCGTCTTCTCCATTGATGCGCACTAATCGGGTTCCTCCATTGTCAATCCTTGTGTTGGCAATTTCGCCCCATTGGTAGGCAATATTGGTATTGAGAGATAATTTAGAATTGAGATTCCAGTAGTGGTTTAGCATAAGGATGGGCTCCTCAATGGTTCTCATTCTTGAGTTTCTAATTCTGCCATTCTGAAGTCCCCAAAAGGGATTATAGGTACGCCCTTTTAGATGATAAATTTCTTCTGTAATGGGACTAGACCGCCCTCTTCGATTTTGAGCATAGATGCCAGTAAAATTGACGCTGTGCCTGGAATTAAAGCGTTTTTCTACAGAGGCAAATACAGAGTTAGCGTCATACAAAGTACCTTCAATAAAACCCTGATTACCAAACCTCCTCGACAGTAATACGGAATATGCCCAGCCATCCTTCAACAGACCTGAGTTATAACTTCCCATAAGTCGGCCTTGATAACTACGATTGGCTGCCGCAAAGGAAACTCGTCCTCCAGGTTGGTATTTAGAAGCTCTCATGAGGATGTTATTAGTACCAGCAAGGTCTCCAAAGCCATAGCTGTTGGGTGCACTACCCATTGTGAATTCCTGGTTGCGCTGCACATCGTTTAGTCCACCCCAGTTAGCCCATTGGGGCCTGCCATTAAACTGCTTGTTCATTTCAAGTCCGTTGATTAGCAGCTTTCCATTGGAGTTATCAAGTCCCCTGGGCTTGAAAAATGTAGCACTAAAATCAAAGGCTGCAGCCCTTAGAAATACATCTTTGGATGATTGAAGCAGGCCTGAGATATTTTCGGTAAGTACATCGTCTTCACTATTGAGGTTATCGTCACTTATGGAAATCACATACAAATCTGTTTTGTCGCTTTGATCATAATCCATAATAAGACCACTTAAATCAAGGAGATCACCTCGATTGATGATGATTGGGTAGCGTTTGGTGACGTAGCCTACTTTCTCCAGAATAAGGAATTGCTCACCGAGAGGAAGATCCCCTGAGAAACTAAAATTTCCAATGGCATCCGATTTAACCTTAAAGCTACTATTCTCTATAATGATACTCACATCAGGAATTGCTTTTCCTGTACTACCATCAAGAATACTCCCCACAACCCTGGTCCCCTGAGTATGCCCTAACAGTGGCCACATTAAGAGGAAAAGAATGCACTCTAAGTGTTTTTTCATAACTTGTTATTGTTATGTTGTATAAACTGTCACAAGTAGAACGGAGGGTAGGACCTCGCTTTGAAACACCTTAAAACAGAGGTGCCTCAAAATTGATCCCATATGAGAAGGACTAATGCCTTATTTATTCTTGTTGTGCTGTTATTCGGGGCGAAATTGATTGTTGCTCAGGAAGAGAAACGTTATAAAGTGCATAGCGTTGCGTTCTACAATTTAGAAAATTTATTTGACACCATCAACGACCCTTTAAAAAATGATGAAGCCAGTCCAATTATGGAAATGAAAGATAATCAAGGGGTTAGTTATCAGATAAAGATTAAAAATATGGCTAGGGTTCTTTCCGATATTGGTGCAGACCTCAGTAAAAATACTCCTGCACTGATTGGTGTGGCAGAAGTGGAAAATCGACAAGTACTCGTCGATCTTGCAAATGATTCGGCGCTCATAGCAAAAGATTATGGTATTATTCATTATGATTCTCCTGACGGGAGAGGCATTGATGTAGGCTTGTTGTATCAGAAGTCAATATTCAGACCTGTCTCCAGCAGGAATTACGAATTAAAAATATATGACGATCAGAGTCGATATCCCTTGCGTACCCGAGACCAGTTGCTGGTTAGTGGTTTACTCGAACAGGACCTGATTCATCTCATCGTCAACCACTGGCCTTCGAGAAGAGGAGGTGAGGCACGTAGTCGTCCTAAACGGACTGCAGCTGCCAGGTTGACCAGGCAGATAATCGATTCCTTACAATCAGCAGATCCCTATGCCAAAATAATTGTAATGGGTGATTTTAACGACAATCCAGACGACCACAGCATCAGAAAAATACTTAAATCGCAGGGACAGCTGCACGAAGCAGGCTTTAAAGATCTGTATAACCCCTTTGAAAAAATGTACCGGAAAGGATTGGGAACTACGGGATTTAGAGATACCTGGAGCCTATTTGACCAGATAATGCTAACTCAGCCACTTTTGGAATCAGACTATAGTTCGTTTCAATATTACAAGGCAGGAATCTTTAATAAGTTATACCTAACCCATCGCAGTGGAAGATATAAGGGCTACCCATTTCGTAGTTTTTCCAATGGAACATTTACAGGCGGATACAGCGATCACTTTCCCGTATACGTCTACCTTATCAAGCAAGCAGACTAGCCTGTTATCATCTGTGTTCTTAGAACCAGCTATCCCAGGGGATCTTGGCCAGTACAAGGAGAAGCCCCAGCGTGTAGAAAATGGCCAGCATCTTAAACTTGGCCTTAGATACGAGCTTCTTTTTGTGTTTTGAATATCCTATGGTAATCAATGCTGTGGCCACGATCATGGTGGTGGGGTGTTCTATGATGAGATTTCTTAAGGTGGCATCTTTCATCACTGTTCCCATGCCCTGTTCCCCAATGATGCCCAGGTAGCCATTGGTAAAGAAGAGAATAATCCCGATCAATAACTGTATATGGGTGGTGATAAGACAAAACAGCGATATTCTAAAATCTTTGGCCTCAAACTCTTTGTTGCCAAAAAACTTGAGCAAGGCATTAAAGGTGGCTACAACCAAAACAATAAGCACCAAATAGGCCCAGTACGAGTGAATAAACTTTAGCATCTGAAAAATTATTTAAGTACAAAAATAGTGAAATCACCTCACCTTAGGGTCATCCAGACGGCTTAATATTGAAAGCCTTGCCTTTGCGATTTAGAGGAAGTCCCTTATCCTAAAAACCCTTTAAAATTCGTATCTTCGAAGTTGTAATTTTACACTAAATAATACCGCAAAACGGTATACGAAACACCAGAATATGGATACAGCAATAAGCACATTTCAAATAGAAGAAGTCTTTAATACATTAGGCTTACAAAATGAAAATAAGGGAACCTCAACGGGCTCAGAGTGGTACGCTGCCAATGACTATCTCGAAAGCAGATCGCCTGTGGACGGGCAATTGATCGGAACGGTCGGGATCACCAGCAGAGAAGATTACGAAAAGGTAATGACGTCTGCCACTAAAGCCTTTGGTAGTTGGAGACAAATGCCAGCACCTCAGCGTGGTGAGATCGTGCGACAGTTTGGTGAAAAGCTCAGGGCAAAAAAAGAAGCCCTCGGTAAGTTGGTGTCCTATGAAATGGGAAAGAGCTACCAGGAAGGTCTGGGGGAAGTTCAGGAGATGATTGACATCTGTGATTTTGCGGTGGGGCTCTCACGCCAGCTGCACGGTTTTACCATGCACTCCGAACGGCCCGGACACCGCATGTACGAGCAGTACCACCCTTTAGGCGTGGTGGGCATCATCTCTGCCTTTAACTTTCCGGTGGCCGTCTGGTCATGGAATACTGCTCTGGCTTGGGTCTGTGGCGATGTGTGCGTCTGGAAGCCCTCGGAAAAAACACCACTTTGCGGGGTGGCCTGCCAGAACATCATTGCGGAGGTTTTAAAAGATAACAATTTACCTGAAGGTATTTCTTGTCTGATCAATGGAGATTATAAAGTAGGGGAGATGATGACCAAGGACAAGAGAATACCACTGGTTTCGGCAACAGGCTCCACACGAATGGGTAAGATAGTGGCTCAGGAAGTGGCAGGCCGTTTGGGTCGTTCTCTTCTGGAGTTGGGAGGAAACAATGCCATCATTGTTACGCCCGATGCAGATATTAAAATGACTGTTATCGGTGCCGTTTTTGGTGCCGTAGGCACCTGTGGGCAACGCTGTACCAGTACCCGTCGATTGATCATCCACGAAAATATCTACGACAAGGTCAAAGATGCTATCGTAGCAGCCTATGAGCAACTAAAGATTGGAAATCCTTTGGATGAAAATAACCATGTAGGTCCACTGATAGATACCGATGCGGTGGCCATGTACCAAAATGCTCTGGAACAAGTGGTTGCAGAAGGTGGCAACATTGTTGTAGAAGGTGCGGTGCTATCCGGAGATGGATACGAAAGTGGATGCTACGTAAAACCCGCCATCGCGGAGGCCAGACCCGACTTTAAGATCGTACAGCACGAGACTTTTGCGCCAGTCCTGTATCTCTTAAAGTATTCGGGAGGAGTGGAAAACGCCATTGAGATCCAGAATAATGTAGCCCAGGGATTGTCCTCCGCCATTATGACCAATAATCTGAGGGAAGCAGAGCAGTTCTTATCTCATGCGGGTAGTGACTGTGGCATTGCCAATGTGAATATTGGTACCTCCGGTGCAGAGATAGGAGGCGCGTTTGGGGGAGAAAAAGAAACCGGCGGCGGAAGAGAGTCCGGTTCTGATGCCTGGAAGGTGTATATGAGGCGCCAGACCAATACCATTAACTATACAACAGAACTACCTCTGGCACAAGGTATTAAATTCGATTTATAAGCCACCACATAAAATAGATCAGAGCAAAAGCCGTTTTTTTGGAAAACGGCTTTTTTTGGTTCGCAATTAAACGAACGGATCAATCTTGAGTCTTAGAAGTATGAACAGGACCGATCTGCAACACCTTCTCTTCAGAGCTTCGTTTGGGATGTCGTCTCATCATATTTATAAATATGAAGGGATGTCCAGAGCAACCGTTGTAGATGAGCTTCTCAAAGAGTCCGAGGATACAACACCTTTTGATGTGAATCTGTCCGACTTCTTACAGGAGGCCGGACGTATCTCCAGGAGCCCTAAAAAGGACCTTGGCGCTCTCATCAAAAGCAGTAAGCAAAAGTTCCTGCAACTCAACAATCAATGGATGACCGGTGTTTTTATCAACAAGGAAGAATTGCGAGAACGCATGCTTCTTTTCTGGGCCAATCATTTTGTTTGCCGGGACAGTAATGTTTACCACATGCAGCTCTACTTGAACTGCTTGAAGGAAAATGCCCTGGGAAATTTCAGGGAGCTGGTTAAAGCGGTTTCAAAGCAGCCCGCCATGCTTAAGTATCTCAATGGAAGACAAAATCGTAAAAACAACCCCAACGAAAATTTTGCAAGAGAGCTCATGGAGCTCTTCACACTGGGAGAAGGAAAGTATTCAGAGCAGGATGTAAGAGAGAGTGCCAGAGCCTTTACAGGATACAATCATAATTTTAAGGGAGACTTTGTATGGAGAAGATGGCAGCACGATTTGGGCCAAAAGACTTTTCTGGGGCAGAAAGGCCCTTTTAACGGAGATGACATTGTTGATATCATTCTTAGTCAAAAGGCATGTGCCTCTTTCATTTGCTCTAAGGTATATGCCTATTTTGTGAATCCACAAATCAATGAGGAACACATCAGGGAACTGGCAGATGTATTTTATAAGGATTACGACATCGCCGGACTCATGCACTACCTGTTCAACCGGGATTGGTTTTACCAAGACGAAAACAAGGGGGTAAAGATCAAATCACCTGTTGATGTCCTGGCCGGGATGTATCGTTTATGGCCTTATGAACTCACAGATGAAACAGCTTATGTGAAAATTCAAAAACTCCTGGGACAGTCCTTACTGGACCCACCGAATGTGGCCGGATGGCCTGGCGATCGCGCATGGATAGACACCAATACCTTAATGATCCGATTAAAACTGCCTTCGTTGATTTATAACCTGAGGCTGAACGACGATATGAGCTCGGGGATGAGAGGCATCAGAAAAAATCCCATCAAGGCCAGGTATAACCCCGACTATGTCACATTTCATTACCCCGAATTTACAACAGATTCTCTGTCTAGATTAGTTATTTCCGAAAAGATCGGGCAACAAATACCATTAAATCACTTTATGGGCAAATCGAGACCATTAGCACTGGTAAGATTAATGTCACTCCCCGAATTTCAATTGAGCTGATATGAAAAGAAGAGATTTCATTAAAACAACTTCCCTTGCCTCCGGAATGCTAATGGTGCCTTCATTTGTGAAGGCCTTTGATAACATTTACCAAAAAGCCGAGGGAGTTAAAAGACTGGTGATCGTTCAGCTGAGTGGTGGCAACGACGGTCTCAATACCATCATTCCGTACCAGAATGATTTGTATTACAATGCCAGACCACGACTGGCCATAAAGAATAATATCATCAGAATTAAGGACGACCTTGGATTTCACCCCAGTCTCAAAGCACTCAGAGACTTATACGATGCAGGTGAGATCACCATTATTAACAACGTGGGATACCCCAATCCGGTGCGCTCGCATTTTAAGTCCATGGACATCTGGCAAACGGCTGGTAGCTCACATAGCAAGCACCAAACCGGTTGGATTGGTAGATTTCTCGATCAGGTGGCGCAGCATCCCTACGAAGCCATTGAGGCAGGAGAGTCACTTAGTCTGGCACTGAAAGGCAACAGGATCAGTGGTATGGCTACTGAGGACCACCAGATGCTCTATAGGATCTCTCGAGATCCGTTTATTAATCGGGTGGCCGCTCACAAACAGTACAGACATTTGAGCGAACACAATCTGGACTATCTGTATCAGACCATGATCGATGCTCGTTCCTCGGCTAAATACATTTACGAAACGACCAATACAAGAGCGAGCTCTGTGGACTATCCCCAAAATAGTCTGGCCAGACAATTAAAAGCTTCAGCACAGTTTATCAATTCTCATTTAAACACCAAGGTGTATTATCACAGTCTTTCCGGTTTTGATACGCATGCTAATCAACCGGGCAGACATGCCCGGCTTTTAGAAATGTATGCCGATTCCATGGCTGCCTTTGTCAGGGATTTGAAAAAAGGAGGAACTTTTGATGATACCCTGATTCTTACCTTTTCTGAATTTGGCCGGCGTGTTGGTCAGAATGCTGCTAACGGAACTGATCATGGTGCTGCCAGTAATGTTTTTGTCATTGGAAGCAGATTAAACAAACCGGGTTTTTACAACGAATTGGCCAAGCTGAATGATCTGGATGAGTCAGGGGATATTAAGTATACGGTCGATTTCAGATCGGTTTACTCCGCTATTATTAAGGACTGGTTCCACATTAACGATTCCACCATCATTCCTGGAGATCATACAGCACTGAAGTTATTTTCATAATGAAAAAACCCTGTTTCAAATCCGGTCGTTGCCAGCAGAAACAAGGTTATTTTTAACTGATTAATAGCTTAGCAAATATCTTGATTAATAGACAAAAGGTTAAATTATTTCTACCAACAGTAAAAAATCACTACCAAATGCACAAGGAAGACAAATTCAACGACAAACGGTAGCTTAACTAGCTGTATTTCACTTTTCTAAGAATGCGAATAGCGTCCTTATAGGTTCTGTAAATTTCTGAACCCCTGTTCTTCAGATAGGTTTTCGAATGGTGCAACTGATCAATGGCCTGAGGGAAACCGTTCAGAGAACAGATGAGGTAACTGGCAGCCAGATTGTTCAGGTCCTCGGTCTCTCGTCCATTCAGACTTAGTCCTTTTTCCAGCTTTTCGAGCAAAGCATTATTGGCATTGTAAATGTGGTGAAGCACTTTCTTATCAAATTGAGGAGGTTCAAAGATCAGTTCAGATTCGATCTGGTAACTGGCATTGTTATCAAAGCGTATTTTGGTATGCTCCAGTTTGTAGTATTTGAAGGATTTGTTGAGTCCCAGACGGACGTACTCTACTATTTCAAAAGCGTTGTTGGAATAGCTGATGGACACCTCATCCAATGCCGAATAAAAGAGACGTACCTGTTCATTGATCAATTCGATATCCACCCTGGAAAAGAAGACCTCATTTTTTACCTGTTTTCGGAGTCCGGACCAGCAGAGTACAAAGTATTCCTGAAAAACTAAAAACTGAGGGCTATAGTCGCTGCGCTTGTTCATGAAATCGAACACCCCATGCAGGGTTAATTCAATATTGTTTTTGGCGTGGTTCTCAATGGAATGGACTATCGATGAGTTGACATCCTTAATTTCAATATCAAACACCTTTGGCATACTCATGCTGCCATCTCTGAAGAATACCGCGCCCCCGTAGTATTTCCAGATGTTCTTGCGCAAGGCCGTAAGCTTACCTGTTGGTCTGATGGTTACTAACCCCACCACCTTGTCCTCGGGTAGATGTGGAAAAGAGATGTTTTCATATTGCACTATGGGTGGATTGGTGAGGTAAGCATTGATGAGATTCTGTATCTTACTGTCATCAAAAAAATCAACACCAATGATGCGGTTATCTTCATCATCCACCCCAATGACAATATAGGAGTTGTTTTTAGGGTTGCTGTTACTCAGCGCACAGATGTGCTTTAAAAATTTGGCCTTTCCTTCCTTAAAACTAATGTTGATCTTACGCTTTTTGTCATAAAAACTATTCTCGTCGTTGTGCGCTAATAGGTTTTTAATAAGAAGACGTTTATTGATCATTGTTCATTAGTCGGTTACGGACCTGATCAGCTGTTTTTATTAATAATGGTACTATTTGCCTGTGCTGTTGGAAAGATCAGAACGTCGGCCAGGTTAACATGAGGGGGCCTGGTTATGGTAAAATGGATGATTTCAGCAATATCTTCGGCCTGCAAAGTATCATAACCTTTATAAACGTTGTCTGCCTTGGGATCTCCCTTGAACCTTACTTTTGAAAACTCCGTCTCCACCAGACCCGGATTAATAGCGCTCACCCGGATCCCATAGGGGTTCAGATCTACACGCATTCCTTCAGTAATAGCAAGTACTGCATGCTTACTAGCACAATAAACATTGCCCTTTGGATAAACCTCTTTTCCTGCCGAGGATCCAATATTTATAATATGTCCCGACTGCCGTTCAACCATTTGAGGAATAATAGCCTCGCTCACATAAAGGAGTCCTTTAACGTTAATGTCGATCATTGCATCCCAGTCTTCAAGAGAACCCTGATGGATGGGGTCCAGACCATGTGCATTTCCGGCATTGTTAATGAGAATATCAACATCCTTAAAGCCATCGGGCAGATTTAAAAGGCTTTCCTTGACACTCAACTTGTCCCTCACGTCGAACCTCAATGTCAACACTTGCGTTTGTGGCGAGAGCAACTCTTCCAATTCATCGAGACGGTCTTCTCTTCTTCCACAGAGAATAAGACTTATATTGTTTTGAGCAAAGGTGATTGCTGTGGCCCTGCCAATACCACTAGTTGCACCTGTAATTAAAGCAGTCTTCATAATTATGTGTTTTATGGCACTTTATGACCCTGGCTTGCCACAAGAAGCAAAAACCAGTCCTCAAGATCCAGTGTAATTTGTTCAGATTCTTTGGCCCTCTTCAGTCGATCTATCCGTGTGGTTCCAATTACAGGATGTACATATGCGGGGTGTTTCATGATCCAGGAGAGTAAAAGTTGGTCTGCCGTGGCATTGTACTTTTTTTTCAGAGGTTCCATAGCCTCTTTTACACGCTGGGTTTGCTCATTGGACTCCTTAAATATCATACCCAGTGGAGACCAGGCCATGGCCCCAACGCCGTTGGAGATCATGTAATCAAAAGTACCATTGTGCATAGCACTAAACTGACTCAATGAAAATTCAACCTGATTAACGGCAACATCTGTTCTTAGTCCGATGAGGTCCATTTGTGAAGCACTAAAATTGGAAACTCCAAAGGACTTTATTTTCCCCTTCTTTTTTAACAGTTCAACCACCTCTGCAATTTCTTTTGGGTCCATCAGAGGGCTGGGCCGGTGGAGCAAAAGGAGGTCCAGATAATCGGTTCGTAAATTCTGCAAGGATTGGTCAACAGACCAGAGGATGTAGTCTTTAGAGTAATCATAGTGCTTTACCGTATTATCTCTATTATCGCAGAGGTACTGGATACCGCATTTAGAAATAAGCTGGTAATTTTCTCTGTTAAGTTTCATATCCACGATGGCATTACCAAACTCTTTTTCGGTAGAGTAAGCCCCGTAAATGTCTGCATGATCAAAGGTATGGATCCCAATATCCATACAGTTTTGGATCAGGCCCTGCATGTCTTTTTTAGATAACTTTTTGCCCCAGGCCCCCCAGGTCATGGTTCCGGCAATGATTCTCGAATAGCTCAAGCGAGTTTGTCTTTTGAATTATAATCTCCTCCTGTAAAAATATTCAATCTTCAGCAGACTACAACTCTAATCACTTCTTAGTTTCTTGAAAGTTTTTTTGTGCATAGTATCAAAGGTTAATCGCAGATCTTCTGGTGTATTTTATCCATAAAAATTGCGTCAAAATGTAGTTTATGCGGATTTTTTTGCCGTTGGTACCCAAAATGCACTATCTGTGAACACTCCTGACTAATATTGTCTCGTAAAATTAATTGTCCCAAATGATTATGAAAATACAACTCTCAAAAAACCTATTAGTTCTTATTCTAATTGGACTTTTTATTACCTCCTGCTCTAAAGAAGATATTTCAGACGGTACAGATTACACCTCTGTAACGTTCAAACTGTTTAGTGAGAGCGTTAATTATCACTCTGCCTATCTGGATGTTAAAGAGTTGGAGATTCAAATCCGTGAAGATGGAAACGACCCTAAATCCTGGGTAAAATTTGACGTGATAAATCCGGGAGTTCACGACTTTTCACAATTAAATAATGGATCCGAGTTAGTTCTTGTTGAGAATTTGACAGTGCCAGTTTCAATGTTCTACAATATAAAATTGGTTTTTGGAGAGGATAACTCCATTTTATTGAACAATGTTCTGCATGCTATTGATACGCCTAGTATTCACAACAGGCAGTCAGTGAATTGTATCGATCGCTCTCTTGAGGCGAACAAGTCTTATGAGTTCACATTGAGGTTTGAACTTGATAATTCCATCTCTATCAATGGAATGGATGTGGTTCTAAATCCTAAAATGAACACCGAATTACGCAGCTATCAGCTCTATTAGTAAGAAGACTTTTAGCAAACAGTATAAACCCCTAATTCCATTAGCAATAATGGTTTCAAAAAGAGGATTTTACCACGGTAGAATCCTCTTTTATTTTTAACCAATTGTTAACAGCAAACCATGAATAAATTTGATTATTTGCGAGTTGCGTGAATCCCTGGTGATTCTAATACTTAAACACAGCATATAATGGAAGATACTGGTACAGTTGATATCAAAGCGATTAATGAAAAGATAGAAAAGGAAAGTGCATTTGTTGACCTGCTAACCCTTGAAATGAACAAGGTCATTGTAGGACAAAAACACATGGTCGAAAGACTTTTAATTGGCCTGCTTGGTCAGGGTCATATCCTATTGGAAGGCGTTCCTGGCCTGGCAAAGACCTTAGCCATTAATACACTGGCACAGGCAGTTTCAGGATCGTTCAGCAGAATTCAGTTCACTCCCGATCTTCTGCCCGCCGACGTTATCGGAACCCTGATCTATAACATAAAAGAGAATGACTTCTCTATTAAGAAGGGTCCCATTTTTGCCAATTTTGTCTTAGCCGATGAGATCAACAGAGCGCCTGCTAAGGTACAGTCTGCATTACTGGAAGCCATGCAGGAAAAGCAGGTGACCATTGGGGACGAGACTTTTGTTCTGGATAAGCCTTTTTTGGTAATGGCTACACAGAACCCGGTAGAGCAGGAAGGTACCTATCCATTACCAGAGGCACAGGTAGACCGTTTTATGCTTAAAACGGTGATCGATTATCCAAAGCTGGACGAAGAGCAAATGATTGTCAGAGCCAATTTAAAAGGGTCTTTTGAACGTGTTAATCCCGTTATATCTGTAGAGCAAATCCTAAGTGCTCAGAAAGCGGTAAGGTCTGTGTACATGGATGAGAAAATTGAAAAATACATACTGGACATTATCTTTGCGACCAGATATCCGGAAAAATACAGGTTACCTGATATAAAACCACTGATTTCCTTTGGAGCATCCCCTAGAGGAAGTATCAATTTAGCAGCAGCAGCTAAGTGTTATGCCTTTATCAAGCGCAGGGGTTATGTTATTCCTGAAGATGTGCGCGCCGTTGTTCACGATGTTCTGAGACACCGAATCGGGATCACTTACGAGGCAGAGGCTGAGAATGTCACTTCTGAAGACCTAATCAATAAAATTGTTAATGAAATAGAAGTGCCTTAATCATTGATACTTTAGACCAGAGTCGATTGATCATGTCGCCTCTGCAGTCATGTTCAATTGGAAATTGATGTATGGATACCAAAGCACTTCTTAAAAAGGTTCGAAAAATAGAGATCAAGACAAGACGATTGTCTGATCATATATTTGGTGGAGAGTACCACTCTACATTCAAAGGGCGTGGGATGACCTTTTCAGAGGTAAGGCAATATCAGTTCGGTGATGACGTGCGAAATATCGACTGGAATGTGACTGCCCGCTACAACGAGCCTTTTGTAAAAGTATTTGAGGAGGAACGGGAGCTCACCATGATGCTTATGGCCGATGTTTCCGGGAGTAAGTTCTTTGGCACAAGAAACCAGTTTAAAGACGAAATTGTTACCGAAATAGCAGCTACTTTGGCCTTCTCGGCAACTCAGAATAACGATAAAATTGGTCTGATTCTCTTTTCCGATGAGATTGAATTGTACATTCCCCCCAAAAAAGGGAGGTCTCATGTTCTGAGAATAATTCGGGAGTTGCTGGAATTTGAACCTAAGAGCAAGCGAACAGATCTGTCTGAAGCCATTAAGTTTTTATCCAATGTGATGAAGAAAAAGGCGATCGTCTTCATTCTTTCAGACTTTATTACTGATGGGTATAAACACAACCTGAAAATTGCTGCCGGCAAACACGATATTACCGGTATACGTATTTATGATCGCTTTGAGGAAGAAATCCCAAATTTGGGGATGGTGCAGATGGAAGACGAAGAAACGGGAGAATGGCTGCTTGTGAATACCTCGTCAAAGTCCGTTCGGCAGAATTATGCAAAAGACTATAGAACTCGGGTGGCTTATTTTAAGGATAGCTTTACAAAATCTGGCGCGGGAACCATTGATTGTCGAGTGGATGAGAGTTATGTCAAAAAGCTTTTAGGCTATTTTAAACAACGGTCTTAAAAATGAAAGCAACACCCACAGATTCAATTCATATAAACCAATGGAGTACAAGCAAGGGCTGGGTCGTCTTGTTGCTGATGGTTTTTTTGAATGGTTTTTATTCAACTGCTCAGGTGTCTGTTTCCACAGATACGACAACAATTGCCATCGGAGAACAGATCTCATACGAGATCAGTGTGGAGACTGATTCAATGAATCTGGTGGTTTTTCCGGAGGGACAAACCTTTATGCCACTGGAGCTAGTTGAAAGTTCGGCGGTAGATAGCATTCGACAGGCCGAGAGAGTCAAACTATTAAAGAGGTATCTCCTCACTCAATTTGATTCAGGCGCCTATACCATTCCCGGCCAGAAGGTGCTCATTCAGGACCAGGCCTATTATACCGACTCCATACAGGTAAAGGTGCTCGGAGTTGAGGTTGATACTACCAAACAAGGGCTTTACGATATTAAACCCCTTATTGAGACTGAGAAATCGAGAGGCTCCATCGGTACCGTACTGCTTATCATTCTGGCGCTACTAGCCCTGGCAGGTTTTTTAATGTACTGGTTCATCTGGCGCAAGAACCCTTTATCAGAAGAAGAGGAGATAGCACTTCTACCTCCCTACGAGCAGGCCAAATACGCCCTCTCAAAATTGGAGCAAAGCCAGTACCTTATCCGCTCTCAGGTTAAGGAATTCTATTCAGAGCTCACCCTGATTCTAAGGAACTACCTGGACCAAAAAGTGTATGATCGTGCTCTGGAGAGTACTACAGATCAGCTCATCGCCCGTTTGCAATTGCTCAAGGAAGGAAACCAGATACCTCTAAAGAAGGATACCATCAAAAACATAGAATCCATTCTGAAAAGAGCGGACCTCGTCAAGTTTGCCAAATCGCAACCCGATATGGCACTTGCTGAATTAGATTACAAGACCATTGGTAAAGAATTGGATGAGGTGAAGGAC
>CAWZYX010000026.1:0-29573 GCA_963966315.1 uncultured Winogradskyella sp.
GTGAATATCGAGCTTTACGAGACTGAAGAGGATATGATAGATGATACCAACGTCTTGCCATTAAACTCAGAAATTACTGTTAACGGTTCAAAGGAGGTGTACGTAGCTGCCACACACCTGGAATGCACCTATTTCTCACCCATCACCCTCAAAGTGAATCCGTACCTCAACCTAACGCCTACTTCCTTGAATTACTGCGGGGTTGCCAACAGCAGCGGGGCAACCACTTTATTTGTGACAGAACTTGAGGAAACTGCCAAACAGGGCATAGAAAATGCCACCGTACAGTTTTACGAGAATGAACAGGATGCCCTGGATGAAATTAATGAAATCGAAAGTTCAATTGACTTCAATGGTTCACAATTGATACTATACACCAAGGTCACTAATTTAGAGACTAATTGCTCGGACATCACTACTATGCAGGTGACTGTCTCGGATCCCATTACGATCACAGACCCACAACCTTTGATTTACTGTGGTGAGCTAAAAAACGGGACTTATGAAACAGATCTGACGCAGGTCCTTCCTGAGTTAGGCATTGATTTAAACAACTTTGATATTGGCTTCTATGAATCGCTCGAAACAGCCGAGACCAAGACCGATGAGATCATCAACCCGGAAAATTTTGTTTCCTCTTCTCAAACTATATTTATTAGGATAGAGTACCCCTTTATAGGCTGTGCTGTTTTTGCAAGCTTCGAACTGAATATCTATGAACAACCCATCATTCCAGAAATCGATAGTTTTAGAAACTGTGAGAGTTCTGGAACACAAAATGCTGAGTTCATTTTTTCACAGAAAGACAGTGATGTACTCAACGGTCAGGAAGGTATGCTGGTGTCCTATTACGAAACCGAACTTGATGCCATCAATGGTAGCAACGAGATAAACAAAGAATTACCATATACCAATTCATCCAATCCTCAAACGATCTACGTGCGATTGGAAAATGAGAATCGCCCTGATTGCGTTGCCATTGGATCATTTGATATTGAAGTAAAACCAGCTGTGTTCTTTAACACTCCATCTAGTATTTTTGCCTGTGATACCAATGAAAACGGACAGGTCTTAGTTGACTTTAATGAGAAGGCTGAAGAGATTTTGAACAGTGGACCTACTGATCAGTTTGTTCAATTTTACGCTTCTCAGGAAGATGCTGAATCAGCTACAAATTCGTTACCATTTGACTACACCAATAGTATGAATCCTGAGGTTATTTTTGCCCGTATAGAGAATTCAGAAGGTTGTTTTGAAGTGGTCACCTTCGCAATTAACGTATTGGAATTACCTAAGACAAACGACGGACAAACTCTCAGAGTTTGTGATTCCGGTGATCCGGATCAGCGTTGGGACTTAACTGATGTGGAGTTAGACATTCTCGATGGAAGGCAATACAATATTGGCTTTGAGTATTACGAATCAGAAAGTGCCTTACTATCTGGCAATGATATGATTTCCGATCCGGAAAACTACAACAACCTGAATGATCTAAACTCCTTATTCGTAAAAGTAATTAACCGATCTACTGGTTGTTTTCAAAGCGTAGAATTCGATCTGGAAATTCAGAATGGTCCCCAGCTCAGTGGATTCACAACATTAGAGGTATGTGAAAATGAGGCAAATGAAGTGCTTTTGGAAGAGATTGAAGCGCTCTTAAGAGCTCCTGACGATCTGGGTACAGAGTTTAAGTTTTATCTCAACTTACAGAATGCCAATCAGGATATCAATCCCTTAGAAAGCGTCTTTAATTATGAGGGCGATGAGGACATCGTTTATGTGAGGGCCGTCAACCCAATGACCGGGTGTTTTACTGTAACCTCCGTAAACATAGCTGTTATTCCGTCCCCTCCTGCAGTGACTCCCCCAGACATGGAAGCCTGTGATGATGATTTGGATGGTCTTTTTGCTTTTAACTTCTCCGAACAGGCCAGTATCATACTGGACGGATTGAACCAGGAAGAATATACAGTGACATTTTATGCCTCAGAATCTGACGCTACAATTGTTGCCAATGAACTACCCAGCACCTACTTTGGATCAGATGGAGAGACCATTTTTGCAAGGCTTCAACAAACACGAACCGGTTGTTACAGCATCGTTTCTTTTGAACTGATCGTCAACAGGAAACCCTATCTGGAGATTCCAACACAGTTCCTCTGTCAGAATGAGGCACCACTCATAGTTACGGCCGATACAGGATATTCTACTGACAATTACGTATGGAGCAACGGAGCCATTGGCAATACCACAGAGATCTTTGAAACGGGATCCTTCTGGGTCGAGGTCACCACCGAAAGCGGTTGCCTTTCAAGGATCGATTTTGAAGTAACTGAATCGGAGACTCCCGTCATCACTGAGCTTCGGGTTTCCAATTTTTCTGATCCTAATGCTATAGAAGTATTGGTTATTGGTAATGGCAACTACCTTTACCAATTAGACTTTGGCGAAATACAGGAATCAAATGTATTCCCCGATGTTCCGATTGGCCTGCGCACCATCACAGTTTATGACTCCAATGGATGTTCCGCAGTTAGCGAAACGGTTTTGGTAATGGATGCACCAAAATTTTTCACCCCCAATGGAGATGGTACCCATGACCTTTGGCACATTCCCGGAATGGATCAGTATCCCGGGTCAGAAATAAAAATATTTGACAGAGCGGGTAAACTTCTTACTGTTCTCACAACGGACAGCGATGGGTGGGACGGAATTTATAATGGGCAACCATTGCCTGCTACAGATTACTGGTTCAGTGCCATCCTGTTTTTTGAAGAGGGACCATATGAATTGAACGGCCATTTCGCTTTAAAAAGATGAGCAGCTAATCACACATGTTGTAAATTTGCAACATGAAATTTTCGATCGAAGCCGATTTTCAACCTACGGGAGACCAACCCGAAGCCATATCGCAACTGGCAGAAGGTATTTTGAACAAAGAAAAGTACCAGACACTACTGGGTGTGACGGGTTCTGGTAAAACCTTCACCGTTGCCAATGTCATCGAAAAAGTGCAGAGACCTACTCTAGTTCTGGCCCATAACAAAACACTGGCAGCACAATTATACTCTGAGTTCAAGCAGTTTTTTCCTAATAATGCTGTAGAATATTTCGTCTCCTATTACGATTATTACCAGCCTGAAGCCTACATACCGGTAACTGGAACGTACATAGAAAAAGATCTATCCATCAATGAAGAAATTGAAAAATTGCGATTGAGCACCACCTCTTCCCTTCTATCTGGAAGAAGAGACGTACTGGTCGTCGCCTCCGTTTCTTGTTTGTACGGTATTGGAAACCCTGTCGAATTTCAGAAAAATGTCATATCACTGGAGAGAGACATGGTGATCTCTAGAACCAAATTACTACACCTTCTCGTTCAGTCCTTGTATTCGCGAACAGAAGCAGATTTTAAGAATGGAAACTTCAGAATAAAGGGAGACACGGTAGACGTTTTTCCGGGATACGCCAATAATGCTTTTAGAATTCACTTCTTTGGAGATGAAATTGAAGAGATCGAAGCCTTTGACATTTCAACCAATGAAATTATTGAACGTTACGACCGTTTAAACATCTACCCAGCCAACATGTTTGTCACTTCACCTGACGTGCTTCAAAATGCTATTATCAATATTCAGGATGATCTGGTAAAACAGCATGACTATTTTAAAGAGATTGGAAAGCACCTCGAGGCAAAGCGACTCAAAGAACGTACAGAGTTCGACCTGGAAATGATCAGAGAATTGGGGTATTGTTCAGGCATTGAAAATTATTCGCGCTATCTAGATGGAAGAGCTCCCGGAACACGGCCCTTTTGTCTCCTCGATTATTTTCCAAATGACTATTTGATGGTTGTTGATGAAAGCCATGTCACGATCTCACAGGTACACGCCATGTATGGAGGCGACCGAAGTCGTAAAGAAAATCTGGTAGAATACGGATTTCGACTGCCCGCGGCCATGGACAACAGACCTTTAAAGTTTGAAGAATTTGAGGCACTACAAAACCAGGTGATCTACGTCAGTGCCACCCCAGCTGATTATGAATTACAAAAATCTGACGGTATCTATGTGGAACAGGTCATAAGGCCAACGGGCCTATTGGATCCTGAAATAGAGGTACGTCCGAGTTTAAATCAGATTGATGACCTCATTGAAGAGATTCAAATACGAGTGGAGAAAGACGAACGGACCCTGGTAACCACTTTAACCAAACGAATGGCCGAAGAACTGGTGAAATACCTCACCAGAATTTCTATCCGCTGTCGCTACATCCACAGTGACGTAGACACTTTGGAACGGGTGGAGATTATGCAGGATTTGAGGAAAGGACTTTTTGATGTACTTGTGGGTGTCAACTTATTAAGGGAAGGTCTGGACCTTCCGGAAGTATCTCTGGTAGCCATTTTAGATGCAGACAAAGAAGGTTTTTTAAGGTCTAACAGGTCTCTGACTCAAACGGTAGGGAGAGCTGCAAGAAATCTCAATGGAAAGGCCATTATGTATGCCGATACCATCACAGGCAGTATGCAAAAGACCATTGATGAGACCAATTACCGACGCGAAAAGCAACTAGCATACAACACGAAACACCAGATCACTCCAAGATCTCTGAATAAAAGCCTGGACAGTGCCCTGGCAAAAAATTCTGTGAGTACCTATAAAACTGAACAGGATGCCAGAAAGGCAGCAGAGCCAGAATCAAAATACCTGAGCAAGAGTGAGCTAGAAAAGAAGATCAGAGAAACACGAAAAAAAATGGAACAAGCTGCTAAAGCCTTAGATTTTATGGATGCAGCCAGATTTAGAGATGAAATATCGGCGTATCAAGAGCGCCTTGAACTACTCAAACAGAAATAAAAAAAGAGGTAATAAATTACCTCATTTTAGTTGAATTAATTGTAATATTCGCGCTACATTCTTTTAGTTGTACTGAACCTTAAAGATGTCAATTAAAAAATCTGGAGGGACAATCTTATCAGGAAAGCTTTCCATGAGGTCAAGAACCCTGTTGATCGCCTCATGACTCAGGCCCATTCGCAGTCCAAAATTATGAATCATTTGCAGCTGTTTCTTTGTTTGTTCTTTACTAATGTTCATTAGCAGTATTAATCTGTGAAACTGTACAATACGTTCACTATGGGACTTTAAGTGAATATAAGAAACGGGATTCTCAAACAAATGGTTAAAATCTTCATCCGAAATTTCCAGTTGCCGCGCTATACTCAGTAAAAAATTGTACTCTATTGCCTTGATATTGGAATCAATTTGTGCAAAAGCAATCATTTCCGAGAGAAGGCTTAATTTTTCCAAACGATTGTGCATTGATCAACATTTTTTGATATGATAAAATTAGGACAGGTACGTAAAATCTTATCATACAATAAATGTATCTTGTCGAAAAATTGAAGACACTTGGTCGGATTTATTCATCGTTTATCATTTCAAAACCCTCATAGACATTGAATTTTCATCGTTTTTTCTGGTGCTTCGTCGCAAGCTCTTTTTCAGTTCTGTGGAGCCAAAGCACTGCTTCACAACAAGTTACAGAGTTTATGATCAAGGACCCTGAATTTGAAAAAACACGTCGTATTTGGGTATATCTTCCCTCTGATTATTCAAATTCTAAAAATGCTTATCCGGTCATGTATATGTTCGATGGGCAAAATGTGTTTGACAACAAAACAGCATTTGCTGGTGAGTGGCAGGTGGATGAATTTTTAGACAGAAAACAAAAAGACCATATCATAGTTGCCATCGCACATGGTGATGAAGCTCGCATCAACGAACTCACACCTTTCAAAACTAAAAACTATGGTGGCGGTGGTGGCGACCAGTTTTTAAGCTTTTTGATCAATACTTTAAAACCACTCATCGATACAAGCTACAGGACCATGCCTGATTCCGAGCATACAAGCATTGCTGGTGCTTCTTTAGGTGGCCTCATGGCATTCTATGCCGTGATAAAGCATCCTGATATTTTTTCAGTGGCCATGGCCCTGTCACCCGCCTTTTGGATCAACCCTGAAATAAGAGAGCTACTGGCTCAAATGGAGATTCCGGATCATATCAGAGTTTATATGGCAATAGGTGCCGATGAGGTAGAGTCCATGCAAAAAGGGTATAAGGACCTATTGACAATTCTGCAGGAAAAAGCGGTCTCTGAAAATCAATTTAAATCAGAACGCGTTGAAGGCGGAGAACATAATGAGGACTTTTGGTCCAGACAGTTTGAGCAAGGATATAACTGGCTTTTTCCAAAATAGCACTGCGTTATTTGAACACACAAATGAGCGCAGTCAGAATACAAAAAAGATGCAAATTCAACAACTGTTTTTGAAAGCCCGGAACGAAAGTGGTACCTTGCAGTTTTAATATTGAATATGCCCCAACATAAGATGATTCAGCCTACTCAACTGAGCCTTACTCAGGAGGATATTGATTCTTTGAACAAAGCTTACCGACCGCTTTCCCCAAAGAAAAGAATTGAGAAATTATATGAAGCGTTTGATTCTGAACAGGTCATGCTCACCAGTTCATTCGCAGCCACTTCTGCTTTGCTTCTCAAACTTATTTCCGATACCAATTCAGAACAGAAGGTTTATTTCATCGATACAGGTTATCATTTCGAAGAAACACTGCAATACAAGCAGCAACTTTCTGAAACTTACAACCTGAACGTAGTTTCTATTTCTGCCCTTAAAGAGGAACATGATTTCACCACAAAAGACCAGACCTGGTCTAAAAACCCAGATTTTTGCTGCAGTATCAATAAAGTTAATCCTTTGCAACGGGTGAAAAAAAAGTATAAGATTTGGATTTCAGGCCTCATGCAGTGGCAATCAGATCACAGAGCAAGCCTTGATATATTTGAGGAAAGAGGTGATATACTTAAATTCTATCCCTTACTGGATATCTCTAAAAAAGAAAGAGATGACTTCATTAGTAAGCACCAGCTTCCTTTCCACCCTCTTGTGGCCAAGGGATACCCTTCTATAGGATGCAAACACTGCACCCTACCCGGTGAGGATAGAGATGGGCGTTGGAATAATAACCCCAAAACAGAATGTGGACTGCATTTATAAAAAAACCGCCGAAAACTTCATTTCCGGCGGTACAGACAACAGTTTTTTACGTCTTAAATAGACTTTAAAGTGATTGGAACTCGAAAGGTTCTTCCTTTACCATCGAAATTTGATTCTAATTTTTCGTAGTTCAAACGGTTCTTAATAAAGGACTCAAAAACCTCATGCTCGGAATCCACAGATAGAACTACCAGTTCATTTTCTTGATTGATGGTGATCAGTACAGTGGCACTGAGATCCTTTTCCACCTCAAATGAGGGGTTTTTAAGAAGTTTACTTACTTTGAGGCTAACCGAGGAGTCTGAATTCGCAATGGTAACCTTTGCGGGTTCTGTACTGGCAGAAAGTACGCCACTAAAAACAAAGGCTGCAGCCAAAACAAACACTTTTAAAGTCTTGCTCACATGGAACACATTCAGAATTTGGGGTTCGGAGTTGTTTTTCAAATTTTTCATAATAGTTCGATTTAATGATTGATGCTTAATAGACGAGAAGTTAGAGTCGATGTTACGCAATTAGAAACCAATTAACGCTTGTTTAACGCTTTTTACCATAGCTTAACACTTGTGTTTAAGAGTGTTATATAAATAACTAAACAAAAACCACTCATTATTATTGATTTTAAACATGGTTATTGGAATTACTTATGTGTTTGAGCAATACAGATCGATCAGGGGGGTGTATGGCTTTTTGCAAAGTAAACAGACCCCTAGGTTCCAGCTTGCAAATAATTTTAGATTGCAAGTAAAACTGCCCTAACCTATTAATTCTGATTCGAGTTCTTCGAGCGACCTTCCTTTCGTTTCCGGAAGGATTTTAAGTAAAATAACGAAGCCAATTACGGCAATAGCGCCAAAAATAAAGAAAGTCATAGCATTTCCTAATCGAGACAGTTCCCAGGGAAAAATAAACTGAACCAACCAACTTACGAAACCGTTGATCGACGCCACAAAACCAACTGCTGCTCCCCGGTATTTATTAGGGAATATTTCCGAAAGCATCACCCACATCACTGGTCCTAATGAAAAGGCAAAACAGGCTATAAACCCCAGAATACCCACAAGCACCAGAGTGGCATTAATATTGGTCGCTGCTTCTAAAATGACCCCATCATTGGCTGCATAAATCTGATTGCCCAGGAGATCAATAAGAGCCGACTTAAAATCAATATCACTATTAAAAGTGGTGTTAGCCACATTCATTAATTTCTCCTTGTGCTCAAAATCAAACTGCTCAACCGCTTCTGTGGATAACTCGTAGGTGGCAGAATGGAACCCATAAGAACAGACCATTAAACTAATGGCTATTCCTGCAATCCCAAAAAGCATTAACGGTCTGCGACCTAATTTATCTATGAACAAGATGGCTACAACGGTAAAGACCACGGTGGTCATGCTCAACCAGATTCCCGAAGCAAAGGCGGCGTCGGTACCAATTCCGGTTTGCTTAAATATGGAAGTGGCATAGAAGTACACGGCATTTATACCTGTTATTTGCTGTAGGACACCAATGACTAGTGCTACGGTCATCACATACTTTAAAGCTGATGAAAATAACTCCCTGATCGTCGTTTTCTCCGTCGATACTGCAGAATGCAGAGCCATATTATCCGTAATGATGGCATGTTCTTCCCTCGCCTTTTGCTCACCGTGTAAAGAAATAAGTATAGACTCAGCCTCCTTGGCCCTACCTTGAATCAAAAGCCAGCGAGGACTTTTAGGGACCCAAAACAGGAGAATAAAGTAAATGACAGCAGGTATAAACTCAACCCCCAACATCCAGCGCCAAACATTTGAATCCGTTAAAATTTCTGAGGCACCCGTAGTATAAGCTTTATTGAAAAAATAATTGCTTAAAAAAGCAGCAAAAAAACCTAGTACGATATTTAACTGCTGAACGGAAACAAGCTTTCCTCTGTTCTTGGCCGAAGATATTTCGGCGATGTAAGCCGGAGCGATCACCAGGGCAGCGCCAAAAGCAATCCCACCTATGAATCGTGCGATCCACAGCATGTGGTAACCAGAAGCCAATGCTGAAAGAATTGCGGACAAACCGTATAAAAAAGCAACATACAGAAGCAACTTTTTACGACCGGCAACATCACTTAAACGCCCAGTAAAAAGCATGGCCAACATGGCTGCAAAGGATGGTGCACTGACAGCCCACCCGTTTTGGATGTCGTTTAAATCAAACTCAGGTCCTGCATATGACATAACCCCTGAAATTATGCCAGCATCAAACCCAAAAAGGAAGCCTCCAATGGAAACTACAAGGGCTGTGAACAAAGATCTCTTCAATTTAAGTATGTATTAATTGCTTCTAAATCTACTAATTATAGCGGGATTCTCTACAATAAAAAAACCGCTTCTCACGAAGCGGTCGTTTATTATTAAAGTTCATTTGACGATCAGGACAATACCTTGTGCACCTTATCAGCGGCTTCCTGAAACTCCGTTGCACTTAATACGTCAAGTCCTGAATTATCGATCAGATCCTTGGCGATGTCTGCATTGGTACCCTGTAACCTCACAATGATCGGCACCGGAACAGTTCCCATATTCTTATAGGCATCAATGACTCCCTGTGCCACGCGATCACAGCGCACAATTCCTCCGAATATATTAATTAGAATGGCTTTTACATTTGGGTCTTTAAGAATGATTTTAAAAGCTGTTTCCACTCTTGCTGCATCTGCAGTTCCGCCAACATCCAGAAAATTTGCAGGTTCACCTCCAGCCTGTTTGATCAGATCCATGGTAGCCATAGCCAACCCGGCTCCATTTACCATACAACCTACGTTACCATCAAGATCTACATAGTTAAGACCTACTTCTTTGGCCTCAACTTCAATAGGGTTTTCTTCTCTAATATCTCGCAATGCTGCATAATCCTTATGTCTGAATAGGGCATTGTCATCGATCGTCACTTTGGCATCTACAGCCATGATCTTGTCATCGCTTGTTTTTAAAACAGGATTGATCTCAAATAATGAAGCATCTGATTTGATATATGCGGTATACAGCGCCGTGACAAACTTGGTCATATCCTTAAAAGCTGCTCCGGTCAAGCCCAGATTAAAAGCGACTCTCCTGGCCTGAAATGGCATCAAACCCACTGCAGGGTCAATTTCTTCGGTAAAAATGAGGTGGGGTGTCTGCTCAGCTACTGTTTCAATATCCATTCCACCTTCGGTTGAGTACATGATCATGTTCTTGCCGGTTCCACGGTTCAATAAAACAGACATATAGAACTCACTGGTCTCAGTTGGCCCAGGATAATATACATCCTCCGCAACAAGTACCTGGTGGACCTTTTTTCCTTCAGCGGAAGTCTGGGGGGTGATCAGATTCATACCAATGATCTCTCCGGCTATACTTTTCACCTCATCTATGTTTTTGGCCAGTTTTACACCGCCTCCTTTTCCACGTCCCCCAGCGTGCACCTGAGCCTTTATTACGTGCCAGCCGGTACCTGTTTCTTCTGTTAATTGCTTAGCAGCAGTTACTGCCTCCTCTGCGGTCTGAGCTACTATACCACGCTGAATGCGCACTCCAAAACTGCTTAAGATGTCCTTACCTTGATACTCGTGTAAATTCATTGATCTTTTTTAGGTTTTTTAAACGTTGCAAAAATAAAGAAACCCGACTACTTTGACCAATAAATAAAACGAGAAAAAAAACAACAAATGTTATATAATTAACAAATTGTAAATAATTACTAAAATTTATTTATTTACTACCTCTGTAGGTCCTTTAAAATTATATTTGCCCAAATTCAATCAATGAGCTCACATTTATTGCAAATAGTCGAAGAGTTCGGGAGTCCGGTTTACGTATATGATGCGGAAAAGATCAAAGGACAGTACAAGCGCTTGTCTTCAGCATTTAACAGTGTTCAGCAGCTCCGTCTCAATTATGCCGTAAAAGCCTTATCCAATATCTCAATCCTAAAGTTATTTAATAGCCTGGGATCAGGACTGGATACAGTTTCTATTCAGGAAGTTCAGCTTGGATTAAAAGCCGGTTTTAGCCCTGATCAAATTATTTTTACACCCAACGGTGTTTCTTTAGATGAAATTGAGGAAGTTGCGGAGATGGGAGTGCAGATCAATATAGACAACCTGTCCGTCCTGGAGCAATTTGGCACCAAGCATCCTTTAGTCCCAGTCTGCGTTCGTATTAATCCGCACGTAATGGCCGGCGGCAATACAAATATTTCTGTTGGCCATATTGACAGTAAATTTGGCATTTCCATCCACCAGATACCACACTTACTGCGCATTGTAGCAAATACCAATATGAACATTAATGGCATTCACATGCATACTGGAAGTGATATTCTGGATATTGATGTCTTTTTGTACGCCAGTGAGATTCTTTTTGAAACGGCCAGGAATTTCAAGAATCTGGACTTCATTGACTTTGGTTCGGGATTTAAAGTGCCGTATAAAGAAGGGGATATTGAAACCAACATAGAAGAACTTGGTGAAAAATTGAGTTCAAGATTCAATGAATTCTGTGCAGAATACGGTAAAGAACTGACCCTCACTTTTGAGCCCGGAAAATTTTTGGTGAGTGAAGCAGGGAAATTCCTGGTCAGGGTCAACGCAGTAAAGCAAACCACCTCAACTGTTTTTGCTCAGGTCGATTCAGGCTTTAATCATTTGATACGGCCCATGCTCTATGGTTCACAGCATGAAATCCATAACATATCCAATCCAAATGGAAGGGAGCGGTTCTATTCCGTGGTAGGATACATCTGTGAAACAGATACATTTGCCAATAACAGACGCATCAGTGAAATCAGTGAAGGCGATATTCTTTGTTTTGATAATGCCGGGGCTTATTGCTTTACCATGGCCAGCAACTACAACTCCCGATACAAACCGGCCGAAGTTCTATGGCACAATGGTCAGGCCCACCTTATTCGAAAGCAAGAGACTTTTGAGGATATTTTAAGAAATCAGGTGGAGATTTCTATTTAATTGAATTAAATTACTTACATTTAACCGCTTGTCCGAAAATTATCCCTCTCGGATAAGTTCCAATTAATAGCAAAATTTAGGGATCGATGATTGCCCCATAATTTTGCCCCACCGTGATTATTTGCTCCAATGAGTGAACGCCCTCCTTGATGTTGTGATGAAGTAGAAATTTTTAATCAACTAAATCAATACATTATGAGAAAACTATTGCTATTATGCTTGCTTGCGCCTTTGATGATCATGGGGCAAAACGAGAGTATTATCCTCAATCTTACACACGTTAATGTAAAAATGGGACACGAAGCCCAGTTCATGGAAGGCATGAAAATGTATAAGAAGTGCTACACGGACAACAACGGCGACAGTGGTTGGAATGCCTGGCGCCAGGTTCAAGGTAAAGGGATGACCATGGCCATTACAGACACAATGGAAAAATGGGCAGAAATGGACGATGACAGTGATGCTGCAGGAAATTCCTGTCGTGCTGTATTTATGTCCTTTATTATGCCGCACGTCTCAGGTTATGAGAGTGCCATGGCCACAACCATGCCCGAGATGAGTCCGGCCAGCGACGTTTCTAAAGACAAGGTCTGGGTGACTTATTTTAGAGTAAACAATTCTACAGATTTCCTTGACGCCGTAAAAACGGTTGGAGAGGCACTTCAGGAAATTGAGGGGAGCAAACGTGGCTACTGGTATGCTTTTGCAGGAGGTGGTCAAGACTCAGCTGATTACATGGTGGCCTGGCCCTTTGACAAATATGCCGACCTGGACAAACCAATGGATGGTGTCTGGGAAGTATGTGCTAAAAAGCACGGGAAGAAAAAAGCAGATGAAGTAAGAGCAAAGTTTAGAAATGCTCTCGCGGATTCATGGTCTTACATCTACGACAAGAATGATGATCTCACCTACACTGTGGCTGCGTCAAACTAAATTTTAAAAAATGGAAAAGGGCTTAAAAAATGAGCCCTTTTTTTAACTAACTTAAACTTAAATCGATGAAAAAAACAACTATACTTCTCGCTCTGCTAATTGGTTTATATTCCTGCCAGAATGAAAAACGATACACGCAGCAATCAGCGGAGATTGAAACTGTAAAGCAGCATATTAAGAACTATAATGCTAAGACTTACGACATCTCCTTAATGGCTGAGAATTCGGTCTCATTTTTTAATACAAAAACAGACTCCATCGCCAGAAAAGATCTTATTGCCTACCACGAGGCCAATGACGCCAACTATTCATCTCGTGGTTTTCTGGATGCCGATCAGGAATTTGAAATGGTGGTGACCGACGATGGTAATACCTGGGTGAACGCCTGGTTGGATTGGAGTGGAAAGGTAAAAGGCAGCGATAAAACCATTGTAATGCCTGTTCATCTTACTTACAAATTTGAAGATGGGAAAATTACTAGAGAATTGGGCTACTGGAATCCAACTGAAATTTTGGATGAAGTAGAAGCGGTAGCTGCGATGAGGGCAGCTGCTTCCGAGAGTTCAGATAATGAAACTGAGATGGATCAGGAATAGAACAATGTATACTCTTTAGTTGCCATTTAGTTCAATGAGAAAAACCTCAAATGCCAATAACAATTTACTGGGGGTCTGGCATTGCCAACAGGCTTCGATATACTGCATTTGCAATTGACAGCAGTTTTAAAGACATTGTAAAAGGCACTGCAGAGCGTGCGCATCCAATGGCGGTGTTAGGTGTTGAATCAACAAGTAAAGACGTTAAAGACTTCATGGTTAAAAGACTTAATTATTATCAGTTAGATTATGATTTTGCAGATAAACTGAAAGTCTACTCGGTTCCGGTAACTATTGTATCTGAGTAAAGTCACAAATAAAAAGCCTCTGATGGAGGCTTTTTTAGTTTACAGTAGATATATTAGAGGTTTGATTTACTTGAGAACACCAAATTCAAATAATTTGAAATTACTTTGAAAAGAGAAAGGATCCAGTCCATCGACGTGCTGCGTGGGCTTGTCATGGTGATCATGGCGTTGGACCACGTTCGGGATTATACCAATAAAGGGTATATGTTTGTAGATCCGACCAATCTGGATGATACCACACCTGCATTATTCATGACGCGCTGGATCACTCATTTTTGTGCACCTGTTTTTGTATTTCTGGCCGGGACCTCAGCCTTTCTATATGGAGGTAAGCAATCTTCAAAAAAATCACTTTCAAAATTTCTGTTTCTAAGAGGTATTTGGCTCATATTAGTTGAACTGACGGTAGTCAACTTTTCCTGGACTTTTGACATCAACCTGTCTGTTCATATCTTTCAGGTGATTTGGGCTATTGGTATTTGTATGGTCCTGCTTGCCGGATTAATTTACCTACCAAAAAAGGTTTTGTTATCCCTGGGGTTTCTTATTCTTTTAGGCCATAACCTGTTGGATGGGATTCAGGCTCAAGGCTCTGACCCCTTGTCAATACTCTGGTATTTTACACACCAGTACAATTTCTTGGTCATCAATGAAGGAAATGGAATGCTGGCCATTGCTTATCCATTTTTACCCTGGTTAGGAGTGATGATTCTGGGCTACTGTTTTGGGCATTATTACACACGTGACTTTGACCCGAGAATACGCAGAAAACGCCTGTTACAAATAGGCTTTGCAGCTATTATTTTATTTTTCCTTTTGAGACTGACCAATAGCTATGGAGATTTGAAAACCTGGGAAATACAGGATGGATTTAACTTTACCATTTTATCCTTCATTAATACAACCAAATACCCACCCTCTTTACTGTACACCCTCATGACTCTGGGGCCTTCGTTAATTTTTTTATACGCGATTGAACATGTACGGAACAAAATTACAGGCGCCCTCAGCATCATTGGACGTGTACCCTTCTTTTATTACGTTATTCACCTCTACATCATTCATCTCGCTGGAATGATTGGTTTGATTATCTTAGGAGAGGACTGGAGAGAACTTGTGCTTACGGTTGAACGGTTTAAAAGTGGGTATTTGTACACCATAGGATTTGATCTGTGGGTGACTTATTTAGTCTGGATTCTGGTGGTACTCATTTTGTTTCCTGTTTCCAAACACTATGCACAGTATAAAGCAAATAATAAAGATCGATGGTGGCTGAGTTATCTTTAATTACAGGATACCCGCTAAGACGGGCTTTTGCGCTTCTTTTATTGGTGTTAAGCTCTATGAGCTTTTGTGATGCCCAGGGAAACACCCCACATATTTTACTAATTGCAGCGGATGATCTGGCTTATACAGATATCAGCAGTTATGGCGGGGAAATAGACACTCCTCATCTTGATGAATTGGCAACGAATGGTATCAGGTTCACTCAGTTTCATACAGCTCCCTACTGCGCGGTGACAAGAGCCATGGTTTTAACAGGAAACAACAATCATGTTGCCGGAATGGGCAGTCAGGATTTGAGCACCACGGTTAAAGGATATGAAGGACAACTGTCAAACCGGGTGGTTACAATTCCTCAACTTCTCAAAACGAAGGGTTACAGCACTTTTATGGCTGGCAAATGGCATCTGGGCACATCAAAGGAAGCTAATCCGCATGAAAAGGGGTTTGACCATTCATTTGTAATGCTCGAAGGTGCTGCCAATCACTATAATGATGTAGGCGTTCTGAGAGAACCTGCTATTTCACCTTACACAGAAGATGGTCAACCAGTCCATTGGCCAGAAGGTAAATATTCTACCGATCATTATACCGACCAATTATTGCAGCATATCACCCAGGCCCACAAACGTTCCAAACCTTTTTTTGGCTTTGCTGCCTACACCTCACCCCATTGGCCTTTACAGGTAGATGAAAAACATTGGAAAAAGTATTCAGGCCAATACAATGGCGGGTATGACTCGTTAAGAGTAGTACGCTTTGAGCGTGCGAAAAATGCAGGGATAATTGACCAAAATACCACCCTTCCGGACCGTCATCCCGATGTGATACCCTGGAGGGACCTTACCCCAGAAGAACAAAAAATTGAAGCTAGGAAAATGGAGCTCTATGCAGGGATGGTGGACAATCTTGACTTTAATATTGGCAGGCTCATCGGTAAACTAAAGGAACTCGGAATTTATGAGAATACACTGATCATCTTTATGTCCGACAATGGAGCTGCTGCTGAAGATTTTGTAAAGCACCCCTACTTTGAACCTTATATCAAAGCGCATTTTAACAATGACTATGAGAACATGGGCCAACCTGATTCTTATGTTTCTTATGGGAAACAATGGGCAGAGGCGGGATCGGCTCCGTTTAAATATTTCAAAGGCTTTACAACGGAAGGCGGTATGACGGCCCCATTAATTATTTCGGGGTATTCTGTAAACTACAGAGATCGACTTGAAAAGAACTTTATAACACTCATGGATATAGCGCCTACCATTTATGAAATTGCAGGAATTGACTATCCTGCGGTATATAATGGACATGAAATCAAGGAAATGAAAGGTGAGTCATTGCTATCTCTGTTCTCAGATCCCGACTCTATTATTCATGATGAGGATTATGTTTTTGCCATAGAGCACAGGGGGTATGCCATGCTGCGCAAAGGCGACTGGAAAATACTGAACATCAGCAGGCCCTTCGATCCTTCAAACTTTGAATTATACCGGCTCAGTTCGGACCCTGGAGAACAGGAAAACCTTAAAGACAAGTACCCGGATCGCTACAACGACCTGTTGAGTGAGTGGGATCGATTCTACAAGGAGGTTGGCATTATCACACCTACCCCATCATCATCAGAGCATTAAATTTAATGTTTAATTAATGAGAGAATTTCATTACCTTTTGACATCAGTTTGCTCTCCCCTGGCAAACTCTTAATCAACAAACATATAACAATGAAACAAATTGCCTTGGTCTTACTGGCTCTATGCTCCCTGAGCGTGGGTTATGGTCAGAAATCGAAAAGCTCAAAATCAACCAGTGGATCCCATCTTCACGATAGCCTCATACACGGGGTCAAATGGAGAAATATCGGCCCTTTCAGAGGAGGACGATCGGTGGCTTCAACAGGAGTGGTTAGAGACCCTTTCACTTATTATATGGGCTCTACCGGAGGCGGTGTTTGGAAAACTACTGATGCAGGGATCAGCTGGACCAATATCTCTGACGGGTTTTTTAAAACAGGTACTGTTGGTGCCATCGCCGTATCCGAATCGGATCCAAATGTTGTGGTGGTAGGCATGGGAGAACACGCAGCACGTGGTGTAATGACCTCAATGGGAGATGGCGTTTATAAATCACTGGATGCCGGAAAAACATGGACCCATATAGGCTTAGACAAAACCAGACACATTTCGGATGTGATTATTCATCCAACAGATCCTGACATTATTTATGTCTCTGCTCAGGGCGCCCAATATGCACCTTCCGAGGATCGCGGTATTTACATGACCCTTGATGGGGGTGCCAACTGGGAAAAGGTATTTTTTATCAATAATACCACGGGGTGTTCTTCCCTAAGTATGGATTTCAATAATCCCAGAATACTGTATGCCGCCATGTGGCAGCATCGTCGTTTCCCTTGGTACATGGAGTCTGGTGGTAAAAGTTCAGGACTTTTCAAATCGATCGACGGCGGATATACGTGGACAGCAATGAAAGAAGGACTTCCTGAAGAAATGGGTAAAGTAGGTATTTCTGTTTCCAGAGCCAACCCGGAAGTGGTTTACGCCGTTGTTGAAGCCGAAGGGACAAAAGCAGGGGTGTATAAGTCTGTCGATGCAGGTAATAAATGGGCACAGGTCAATAAGGACCGCGTCAATATTACACGCTCCTGGTACTATATGGAGATCTTTGCCGATCCTCAGGATGAGTATGTGGTGTATGTACTAAATGCTCCGGTCATGAAGTCCATTGACGGGGGAAAAACCTTTAGCAATATCCCTGTTCCTCACGGAGATAACCATCACCTTTGGATCAACCCTAACAATAACAAGGTAATGATCAATTCCAATGATGGTGGTGCCAATATCAGTTTTAATGGTGGAAAAAGCTGGAGCACTCAAAAAAACCAACCAACAGTGCAATTTTACAGAGTCATTACAGATAATCGATTTCCTTATTACGTATATGGTGGACAACAGGATAATTCTACCGTGGCCATTGCAAGCAGAACGAATGATGGCGGTATCGGATGGAAGGACTGGTATCCTACCGCCGGTGGTGAAAGTGCTTATCTGGCTTTCGACCCGGATGACCCAAGTACTGTTTATGGCGGCACTTACCAGGGAAACATCAGTCGGTGGACCATGGCTTCAAAAGAGCAGAAGTCCATCAAACAGTATCCGGAACTAGGCCTTAGCATCGCACCAAAAGACTCCAGGTATCGCTACAACTGGAACGCACCGATCATCACCTCCCCTCACGATCGAAATACTATTTATCACGCTGGGAATGTGGTATTCAAAAGTACCAACGAAGGACAAAGCTGGGAGGTTATCAGTCCAGACCTCACCAAAAATGAAGTTGACAAACACGGTCCCGGAGGCGGACCTTTTACCAACGAAGCCGCAGGTGGTGAAAACTACAATACGATCACCACACTTGTGGAGTCTCAGCATGAAGAAGGAGTACTCTACGCAGGTACCGATGATGGGACCTTACACATCACCAAAGATGGAGGTAGCTCATGGGAACAGATAAGCCCAAAAGGGATCTCTGGTGGGATCGTTAATAGTATTGAGATTTCCGAACACGATCCCGCAGTTGTCTATGTGGCTGTCATGCGCTATAAGTCCATGGATTTAGATCCTTACATTTTTAAATCAAATAATTATGGCCAATCCTGGACCTCCATAACACAAGGTATTGACGACCCCAATGGATTCGTACGGGTGGTACGAGCAGATAAAAAAAGGGAGGGGCTGCTCTATGCTGGTACCGAAGTGGGATTATACATGTCCTTCAACGATGGTAGGAACTGGCAAAAAATGCTATTAAATCTGCCAATTACCCCCATAAATGATCTGATCATTCAGGATAATGATCTGGTTGCTGCCACTGGAGGAAGAGGATTTTGGATCCTGGATGACCTTGGAGTTTTTCAACAATCCGATGACAATCAGCAACTAAGAATCTACCAACCAAAAGACACTCCTAAGTTCTTTGGTGGCACTTCAAACGCAGTTGGGCAGGGTCAGAATCCAAAGTCCGGAGTACTGATAGACTATTATCTGCCTGAAGCCATTGACTCACTGGAATTAAAACTTGAAGTCCTTCAGAATGGAAAGCTGATCAGATCCTATAGCAATGAGAAACCTAAAGGGTTTAGATCATGGCCCGGAGGTCCACCTCCCCCACAGATTTTGCCTGCTAGTCAAGGATACAATCGTTTTGCCTGGGGTCTGGACAGAAATGCTTTACCCCCTGTGGATGATGTTTTTGTCTTTGGTTATTTAGGAGGAAGTACTGTTGCTCCCGGAGTGTATACCTTAAAATTATCATTGGGAGATGAGACATCACAAACGACTGTAAATGTCTTACCAAATCCATCCATTACGGCTAGTAAACAAGATTATATAGAACAACAGACACTTCTATTGACTATTGAGGAGACCGTAAAAGAGATGCATAAGGCAGTCAACAGCATGCGCTCCGCCAAATCTCAGATACGGGCTCACGAAAAATTGCTCAAGGAACATAAGGATACGCAGACCCTGATTAAAAAAGGCGAAGAGCTCTCTGATCGGATCTCCGTCTGGGAAGAAAACCTAATTCAACCAAAACAAAAAACCTTCCAGGATGTGATCAATTTCAATAATAAGCTCAACTCCCAACTGCTGAACCTGGCGGGATACATTGATCAGGCAGACCCAAGAGTCACTCAAGGTGCCAAAGATCGATTAAAAGACCTCTTGGCTGACTGGCAAGTGTTTAAAAAGGAACACAACGATATTATAAACAACGAAATGGCTGCCTACAATGCTGCTTATGAAGCTTTGAAATTGCCTGCCATCATTTTAAAACAGAATTAATCATCAGTCTAAAAAGCATCATGAAACAACAACTCATTTATTTTCTATCCTTTATTTTCTTAACTCAAACATTATCAGCTCAGGGGACCAGACTACTGAGGTCTCCTGATTTAAGTGAAACACACCTCACCTTCGCTTACGGGAGTGATATCTGGATTGCTGACAAAACAGGTGGTTTGGCCAAACGAATTACCAGCACTGCGGCTGGGGAGAGCGACCCTCATTTCTCTCCGGATGGTAAATGGATTGCATTTACCTCCAATCGGTCCGGAAGAAACAATGCCTACGTCGTTTCCATCGAAGGTGGAACTCCAAAACAATTAACATGGCACCCTGCCGGGTCATCGGTCAGAGGCTGGACCCCTGATGGTAATTCTGTACTAATCGCCAGCAACAGAGATACAGCTCCAAGGGCATACGAACGACTGTATACTGTATCAACCGATGGAGGCTTACCCCAATTGATCACTTCGCAATGGAGTTATGACGGTGCGTATTCACCTGATGGCAGTCAGATGATCATTGATAAAATGGATCGCTGGGATGTGGAATGGCGTGCTTACAGGGGTGGACAAAACACTCCACTTATTCTGATGGATCTGAAAACTCAAGAGGAGAAATTGCTCCCAAATACCGAACGTACGACCGATATCAAACCGATATGGTTAAATGACAAGATCTATTTTCTATCCGATCGCGACCTGGTGGTAAACATCTGGTCCTATGACCCTGCTGACTCTTCGCTGGAACAAATAACTCAGTTCAAAGGCGCTGATATTAAAAATATTTCAGGACACGGAAATACTCTGATCTATGAGCGAGAAGGATTCATTCATCTCATGGACCTCGCAACAAGAAAAACCGCCCAACTGCAGATAGAAGTGATCGGTGATTTTCCATGGGCAGAAACACAATGGGAAAATGTTACCGATAGAGCGGGGTCTGCCTCCCTATCTCCCAATGGTAAACGGGTTATTCTAGAGGCCAGAGGAGAGATTTTTACCGTTCCAGTCGAATTTGGCGATTCAAGAAACATTACCAATACCTCGGGCGTAGCAGATCGCAGACCCCTGTGGTCACCAAAAGGCGATAAGATCGCCTGGTTCTCAGATGAAAACAGAAAGAATTACCAACTCTTCATCAGTAATCAGGACGGAACAGAGCTCTTTGATAAAATTGATATTGGAGAATCGAAGTTGGCATGGGACCCAAGTTGGTCCCCTGATGGAAAGCATATAGCCTTTGTCGATGACGATGTGCGAATTCGCCTCGTCGATCTCAAATCCAAGAAAATAAAAACCATTGATATTGGTGGTGTAAATCTGGAACGAGGGTCGTTAGAGCTCAAGTGGTCGCCTGATTCCAAGTGGATTGCCTACGCTAAAACGGGAGATAATATGCTCAGACAAATATATCTCTGGTCTTTAGACTCCGGAAAAGCCACTGCCATAACAGACCCTTTTGCCGACTCCTTTTCACCGGCATGGGACCTCAATAAAAAACAATTGTATTTTCTGGCAAGTACTAATATCGCTCTGGGATCGGGATGGGCCAATACGAGTTCAATGACTGCGAATGAGACCTATGCAGCCTATGTCGTAAATCTGGATGCAGAAGACCAGTCTCCCTTTAGACCTAAAAGTGATGAGGAGGAAGTGGCTGAAGAAGAACAGGACAAAGAGGAGGACGAGGATGAAAGTAGCGAGGATAAGAAGGACAACGATGCGGGACTTAGCATTGATTTCGATGATATTGGGCGACGTACACTGGCACTACCCGTCCCTGTTCGCAGCTATGCTTATATCCTTGCCGGTCCCAAAAACACAGCTTTTCTGGCTGAGCGCATCCCCAACAGCAGGGGTCTAACGCTGCATAAATTCGATCTGAAAAAACAGGAAGTCAAAGAATTTGCCTCCGATGCCAGCGGGACTTTTATTACTGCAAATGGTAAGCATATGCTCCTTAGATTGAATGGAGGATGGAAGCTCGCTAGTACCAAAGGATCGGATGCAAAAGGCGCTAAATCTATTAAGCTAAACCTCCAAATGAAGCTGGACAGGTCTAAAGAATGGGAACAAATGTTTGAAGAAGCCTGGCGGTACGAGCGGGATTATTTTTACGACCCCAACATACATGGTCGGGACTGGAATACGGTATACAAGCGTTATGCCCCGCTAGTTCCATACGTCAAACATCGGGCGGACCTCACTTATATATTCGATCAGATGAATGGTGAATTATCAGTTGGTCATAGTTTTGTGGGAGGTGGTGATTATCCTGAACTAGAGACAAATCGTGTAGGGCTTCTTGGAGCCGATTTCAGTCTAGAGAACGGACGCTATAAGATCGCTCGGATTTACACGACCGAAAACTGGAATCCCGGTTTGGAAGGTCCGCTGGATGCACCGGGGTTGGATATAGAAGAAGGCTATTACATTGTTGGTATTAACAACGAAGAACTGACCTCAGAGGACAACATTTTTGAATTTCTGGATGGCTCTTCTGGAAAACAAACCGTTTTACATATCAACTCCAAACCCGATTTTAAAGGACACTGGACCGAGATTGTAGAACCCATTAGAAGTGAGAACTCCCTGAGACAGCGCACCTGGGTAGAGGATAACAGAAGACGAGTGGAAGAACTATCCAATGGGAGATTGGGTTATGTATGGGTGCCCAATACCGGAGGTCCAGGGTTTGTTTCCTTTAATCGCTATTATTTCGCACAACAGGATAAGGAAGGTGCGGTGATCGACGAACGATTTAACGGGGGAGGCCTTCTGGACGACTATATGGTGGACTTGATGACAAGGGACCTTAGAGCAGCCTTAACCAATGAAGTACCTAACGGCAAGCCCATGAAACTCCCTGCGGGTATTATGGGCCCAAAAGTATTGCTGATCAATGAACTGGCAGGCTCGGGCGGAGATTTTTTCCCATGGGTGTTCCGTCAGCAACAGGCCGGAAAATTAATTGGTATGCGCACCTGGGGAGGATTGGTAAAATCTTCAACGCATTACCTGATGATCGACGGTGGTCGATTGACCTCACCGGACAACGCTGTATTTGACCCAATTAATAATAAATTCATTGCAGAAAACGAAGGTGTACCACCCGATATAGAAGTAAGACAGGATGCGAGGTCCTTAAATGCTGGTGGTGACCCCCAATTAGAGCGCGCAGTTGAAGAATTATTGAAGCAACTAGGTACAAAAAGGGAAATCAAAGTCCCCCCGTTTAATAAGCCGGCTAATGGAAATTAAAAAATAAAGGCATTGCCACATGAGGATACTTGAGTGTGGCAATACTTTTTCGTGGAGAACTCTGTAACAAACCATTACATAGCGCAACCAATAAGTATCCCCCACCTACCATAGTATTTGTAATGCCTGGCTGTAGGTTTATTCGTCTAATTTACATGTGTTTTGGGGATATATCGTACCACTAAAACTTTATTATATGGGAATTTTCTGGGATCTCATGCAGCAAGATGAGCTCAACAAACAACAGCAACAGGCGGACAGTCTGGAAGACCGTGTGGCACAGCTCGAAGCAGATCTTGCTGCAACTAAAAGGTTACTGCGCAAAACGCTGGAAGCTCTTGAAACGCATCTCAGCAAGGATATTGATGGAGATGGACAATTAGGATGATCGGAGTTTTTAAATCCCTAGATAGTATTGAACCACTCAAAACGATTGGTAGTTGCTAATGATTAAATTCTTTAAACATATTCGTCAAACACTCATAATGAGTAATCAAACAGGAAAATACTTTAAATACGCCATTGGCGAAATCATCCTCGTGGTCATAGGCATATTAATTGCTCTTCAGATCAATACTTGGAATCAGGAACGTATTAACAGGAAAAAGGAACGATCCTATTTGGTCGAACTTAAAGCAAGTCTAGAGAGTGATCAACTTCAAATTCAAAAGGTTCTGGATTTCAATGTTGCAAAAGATAGTATCGTGGTTAATTTGATGCGTATTTTCGATTCTCAGTTGACCAATGAAGAGCGCTTTGAGATCATTCAATCCTATGCAACTCCTTTCACCGAGTATGAATTTTTCGAGCCAAACAGTACCACGTGGAACAACTTGCTGTCTGCAGAAAATATCAACCTCATCAATGACAGAACTTTAAGGACCTATTTGACGAAATATTATGCTTTTGATTACGATGGGTCGGTACAGGAACGGATCAAAATTATGAACAGAAAAATTATCGATGAGAATTTCCCTAAGTTTTTTACTCGCGAATACGCTAAGCGCAACCTCAACCTTGAAACAGACTTACCCGGTATAGAGGAGTTTGACCACCATCGGAATCAGACATTTCTATCCGACCTGTTTGGCGTGCGCTTTCTCATTCAAATGCAGAGCGAAGGCTTAAGGGACATAGCAAAAGAAATTGATCATATGATCACTCTTATGGACCAGAACATCTGACTATAAATGATCAAAATATTCCGAAATATTCGCCGTCGTCTGCTCGCAGAAAACAGGTTCAGTAAGTACCTTTTTTATGCCATTGGTGAAATTGCTTTGGTAATGGTTGGGATACTCTTGGCCCTGCAGGTGAATAACTGGCATAGCAAACGGAAACAGGCGTCCAAAGAATTGAGTTACTTAAAAGATATCCGTACTAATCTGGTGGATGATATCAACACAATTAACAGGGTCATCGCTTTTAATCAGCAAAAAACATCAGTTACTGACTCGATGTTTGGTACTTTGGAAGCTACAACACAGCCAAGTGTATACATGCCAAAGGTACTTAACTACATGTTTACGCTCACCGGTTATGATGCCTTCGATCCCAATCGCACGGCTTTTAATAACATGGTAGCCTCTGAAAACGTAGACCTGATCTCCAACATGGAATTGCGATCAAAATTATCACAGTACTACAAAAAAGATTTTCAATCAACCACACAAGAAAGTGTAAAAATGAGAACGCGTCAATTTGGAGATTATGTGGCCTCCATATCATTTAACAGGCAGTCTGTAAGGGAGCTCGTTGGTTATGATTCCAGTTTAAAAGATATTTCAGTAGTAACCATTCATAAAGATGCCAAAGTTTATGCCTATTTATTCAGTATGCTTATGTCCACTACATCTCAAACTGAACTCTTGCATGAGGTCAGAGCAGAAACGGAGGATTTAATTCGTCTCATCGATCATGAAATACAGTAATTGATACCTGATTCAAGTTAGTGAAAGACGGTACGACGGTACTCTTAATTGTAAATGTCTGTTCTTATGAGGGTCGTTTTGAATAGGCATAAAATTGAATCATTCTCCTATATACTTAATTATTTTGATGCTTTATCCTACCACTCCATCCACAAATTGTATCTTTAAAAGCTTTTTTTAAAATTTTCAATAATGAAACATGTCTTTACCTGTCTATCTCTTTTGATCACACTGTTTGCAATTGGTCAGGATGATAAAACCTTAACCGAAAAAACGGTTAGTCAAACCAAAATAAAAGAACATATTTACTTCTTAACGGATGACACTTTAAAAGGACGTGAAACGGGTACGCCAGAGCTCAAAAAAGCTGCGGCCTATCTGGCAGATCAGTTTGAATCCTATGGCCTAAAACCAAATCCTGAAACAGGAAATTACTATCAGAACGTCCCATTCACCCAAACAGCACCGCCAAGTTCTACCACTCTCAGCCTTAACAATGAGCCGGTTACTGACTTTGCAGTCTTAAGTGGAGCAAAAGTGGATTCTGAAAAGTCGGTTTATCTGGGCTATGGCTTGGAAGCAGATTATGAAGGTCAGGACGTTCTCGGGAAGATTGTTGTGACCAAAGCTGGTAACGCGGAGGCAAGAGACACCAGAGCGGCTTACAGCCTGCGTCAAACCAAACAACAGCTTGCGCTGTCAAATGGTGCTGTGGCGCTTATAGAATTACTAGATGCCAAAGAGCAAATGTGGTCCTTCGTTTCAGATAATTTCTCGAGGACAAGTATTAGTTTAAAAGACCCGGAAGGAACTGCAAATGAGGAATTTGCCTATGTATGGGTACTGGATCCGCAGGGAACTATGGCGAGTAGTTTTGACTCAGGAGAATTCCAGACTGCCAGTTTAAATATGAGCGGAGCCAGCATCAATGATGTGGTCTCTTATAACGTTGTTGGTATTGTCGAAGGATCGGACCCCGTATTAAAAGAAGAGTATGTGATCTACTCAGCGCATTACGATCATGTAGGCATCGGCACACCGGACATCAAGGGAGATAGCATCTATAATGGAGCAAGAGACAATGCCATTGGTACTACTACGGTCCTTAGCATGGCTGAGAATCTGGCCAAGTACCCTACAAAAAGATCTGCTGTGTTTATTCTATTTACTGCAGAAGAAAAAGGCTTATTGGGGTCGCGGTATTACGTAGATCACCCAATTTTACCACTTAGCCAAATGGTTTATTGTTTTAACTCTGATAATGGAGGCTATAATGATACGTCTCTGGCAACAATTGTAGGTTTGTCAAGGACTACTGCGGAAAAGCACATAATTGAAGGAGCCAGGACCTACGGCCTCAAGGCAATCGACGATCCCGCAGGAGAACAGGGTCTTTTTGATCGTAGCGACAATGTTAATTTCGCACGACAGGGAATTCCGGCACCTACTTATTCATTGGGATTTAGCGCCTTTGATGACGAGATCACCAAATATTATCACCGCCCGGGAGATGAGGCAGATACCCTCGACTATGATTATCTGCTCAAATTCTTTCAATCTTATGTTCTATCTGGTCGACTCATTGGAAATGACCCTGAAACACCAAGATGGACCAAAGGTGATAAATATGAGGCTGCTGCAATGGAACTTTATAAATCTGAATAAATCATGAAATATCTCTTCTGCTTTTTTACCGCTATACATTCATCTAATTGGGGTCAGTTATGCCCAGGAACAGGAAAAAGACTCAACCAAATGGACACCTGAAGACATCATCAATACCGAATCAATCGGTTCTGTATCTGTCTCCCATGATAATTCGATGGTATTGTGGACCAAACGAAAAGCCGTGAAATCAAAAGACAAGTTTGTCTCTGACTTGTTTTTAACACGATTGGATATTGAAGAAAATGAGGAGTTTAAAACCATCGCATTGACCAACGGTGAGGACAACGACTACAATCCTCTTTTCTCAAAAGACGGAGAGTTTATTTATTTTTTGTCCTCCAGGGACAAAGGTAAAAATCTCTATAAAATGAGCCTGTACGGCGGTGAAGCTCAAAAGGTCCAGACGTTTGAAAATGGCATATCATCCATTCAGTGGAAAGATGAAAGCACCCTGTTATACCAGTCCAATGATGGAAAAACCCTATATGAACAGGAATTGGAGAAGCTAAAGGATAACGTTGTGGTAGTGGAAGATACTGTTCATTGGAAACCAAGTCATGTTTATGCTTATGACCTCAAGAACAAAACATCAAAACGCCTAACAGACAATACGAAACCATTATCGGGATATACCATCTCCAAAACAGGGAAATGGCTGATCTACGGAGTACAGCGCAGTACCTCCTACGCGGCAGATGCACAGAAAGATCCTTATCAGTATCTTAAAAACCTCGAAACGGGACAGGTCAAACAAATCCTTACAGGTTTTGATTACCCTACCTTTGGTTTTGAGTTTACAGCTGACGACAGCGGTTTTTATTTCTCAACGGAATACGGGTCCGATCCTGAATGGAATGGGGCCGGTATCAGCGAACTCCATTATTTCGATCTGTCCACCATGTCCCATACCAAAGTGGAACTGGACTGGGAGTTAGGCCATGCAGGTGGTTATCAGGTGGTTGGATCGGACATCCTTGTGTCCCTTGCCAATAAGGCTACAAGAACATTAGCCTTTTACAAAAAAAACGGTGAGTCCTGGTCTAAAAAATCTGTTGACCTGGATGAGAAAAACGATCATGTTTCTGTGTATACGGTAAGCAAAGATGGATCAAAGATCATTTACAATTATTCGACGGCATCGACTCTCCCGCAGTTCTTGGTCGCAGATCTTAAGGGCAATAAAATTTCAAATGAACGAATACTTGTGACCCTCAATAAAAAGCTAGCCAAAAAAAGCATCACCAAAAGTGAGGTCATGGTATGGAAGGGATACAATGATGAAGAGGTTACTGGAATCCTATACTACCCATCTTCTTATGAAGAAGGAAAGCGATATCCCTTAATGTTGTCCATACATGGCGGGCCGTCCGGGGTGGATCTGGATCGCTGGTCTGAGCGCTGGAGTACCTATCCTAATATTCTGGCCCAGCGCGGGATGTTTGTTCTCAAGCCCAATTATCACGGTTCATCCAATCACGGCCTGGCCTTTGTGGAGAGCATTAAAAAGAACTACTACGAGCCCGAAATGGAAGACATCGTCAAAGGTGTTGAAAAGCTGCACTCAGAAGGTAAAATTGATATGGACCAATTAGGAACCATGGGGTGGTCCAATGGTGCCATCATCACCACCATGCTCACCGTGCGCTATCCCGATATGTTCAAAGTAGCGGCGCCCGGCGCCGGTGATGTTAACTGGACCTCAGATTACGGGACCTGCCGTTTTGGAGTCAGCTTCGATCAAAGTTATTTTGGGGGCGCCCCCTGGGACGATGTCAAAGGCAAAACCTATAATGAAAATTACATTTTAAAGTCGCCACTCTTCGAAATTGAAAAGATTAAAACGCCGACCATTATCTTTCATGGTAGTAATGACAGAGCGGTCCCAAGAGATCAAGGCTGGGAATATTACCGAGGCTTGCAGCAAGTTGGAAAAGCACCTGTGCGTTTTTTATGGTTCCCGGATCAACCACATGGCCTGAGAAAAATAACACACCAATTGCGCAAAATGAAAGAGGAACTGAAATGGATCGATACCTATTTATTAGGTAAAGACCCCAACGCTGACAAGAGTTTTAAGAAAGAAAGCCCCCTGGCACAGCTCAAGGAAACAGAATCCTTAAAACAATCCAACGGGCTTTTTGGTGTTGAAATGAATGGTCTGCTCATCCCTGAGACGGCCAGAATTAAGAAAGATTCCATTGCCATTGGCAGACTGGAGGTGACCAATGCGCAGTTTAAAGCTTATCATGGAGGTTTTACATTTGATGCCGTTAGAGCAAATCATCCTGCCGAAGTCTCATCAGGACAGGCTAAAGACTACCTCGTGTGGCTTAGCGAGCAAACAGGTAACACCTACAGATTGCCCAATAAAAACGAAGCCGAGGAACTTCAAAAACAAGCACATAAATGCGGTGCAAAGGAGAATACGCTCAACAAGTGGGCCGGTTATGAGCTGGTGAAAAGTGATGTTGCTGAGCTAACTGCGCAGATCGAAAAACTCAATCAAAGCCTCATCAAACAAGTGGCTAGCTATCCGCCTGTGAAGCTTGGTGAAGCAAAGGTATATGATCTGGGTGGCAATGTGGCAGAATATTACGAAGGTGGCACCTACGGATATTCGGCTTACGATTTTTGCGATCCATCAGATAATTCTATGC
>CAWZYX010000027.1:0-29335 GCA_963966315.1 uncultured Winogradskyella sp.
GACGATAACTGTCCTGAAACCGCTAACCCCGATCAATCCGATGAGGATGGTGATGGAATTGGTGATCTTTGTGATATTCTGTGTGATACCTCCGAGTCCGGGGACATTTCACTGCCAATTCCCGATGCTAACGCACAGGGGGTGAATAGTAATTTGATCTTCTCAGGTGCCTTTGAGATCACTGATGTAAACGTAACGGTGAACATCACTCATACCTTTACCGGAGACCTCACCCTGATCCTAACAGGACCTTCAGGTACCAGTGTCATTCTAAGCGCCGAGAACGGCGGTGGCGGTGACAACTTTACCAACACCGTTTTTGACGATGACGCTGAAGATCCGATCTCTGAAGCAGGAGCACCCTTTACCGGAAGCTTTATTCCCGATGAGGCCTTAAGCGCCTTCATCGGTGAGAACTCTGGTGGTCAGTGGACCTTGAATGTGGCCGATAATGCCGGATTTGATACAGGTACCATCGACAGTTGGTCTCTTGATATCTGCGGATTTGAGCAGGACGATTCAGACGGGGATGGCGTACCTGACGGTGTAGATAACTGTCCGGACCTTGCCAATACCGACCAGGCCGATCTTGATGAGGACGGCATTGGGGATGTCTGTGATGACGACATCGACGGTGACGGCATTGTGAATGCAGAGGACAACTGTCCCGAGGTTGCCAACCCTGGCCAGGAAGATATCGATGGCGATGGCATTGGTGATGTCTGTGATGAGGAGTGTGGCATTTACGAATCTGCAAATGTGCCGATTGAAATTGCAGCAGACGCCAGTGATGTTGAAGCTTACGAAGCCACTGTTGAAGTGACTGAGAACGTTTATATCACCGATATCAATGTAACTGTGAATATCGATCACACCTGGAATTCAGATATCGCTTTATTCCTGGTGAACCCTCAGGGTGAGTTTATAGAACTATCCATCTTAAACGGTGGTAATTCTCAAAACTATACCGATACAGTATTTGACGATGATGCCGAGACACCGATCACCGCAGGCACCGGACCGTTTACAGGGTCCTTTAGCCCGGAAGAACCGTTATCGACCTTTAACGGACAACTGTCTCAGGGTACCTGGATCCTTGGTGTTGTGGATGTCTTCCCACCACTTGACGGAGGGGTGATCAACAGTTTCACCCTGGAGCTTTGTGGTACCAGAGATCCATTTGATTATGATCTGGATACCGTGCTTAACGAAAACGACAACTGTGTGTTTGTAGCCAATACCGATCAGACCGATACGGATGGTGACGGATTTGGGGATGTCTGTGATGATGACGATGACAACGACGGCCTGCTCGATGAGCAGGACAACTGTCCGCTGGTCGCCAATCCAGATCAGGCAGATAACGACGGTGATGGCATCGGAGACCTTTGTGACGACGACGACGACAACGACGGTGTCCTGGACGAAGACGATAACTGTCAGTTCGAACCCAATCCCGATCAGTTGGATGCAGACGGTGACGGTATCGGAAATCTATGTGACGATATGCTGCCTAACGATGTGCTCACGCCCAACGGCGATGGTATTAACGATACCTGGGTCATCATTGGAAGCAGCAGATTCCCCAATGCGAGTATCAAGGTATTCAACAGATGGGGTAATGAAGTATTCTCATCATCCGGCGGATATAATGACGATTGGGATGGTTCTGCCAATGACGGTAGTAATACCTTGCCAACAGGGTCTTATTTCTATCAGGTGGATCAGAACGGAGACGGCTCAGTAGTGATCACCGGATGGGTATACATCGCCAAATAAGAAGCATATAGATAACGATATTAAAAATGTACAAAATGAATTATTTAAAAAACACTTTAAGAATAGTTGCGTTTTTATTTGTTGGCACTCTATATGCTCAACAACAAGCCAATTATTCGCTATATAATTATACAATGAACGCCATCAACCCGGCTTATGCCGGGGCCGATGGCAAGACGGCCTTCACCATGAACTTACGAAGTCAGTGGGTGAATGTTGAGAGCGCACCGGAGACACAAACCTTTTTCTTTGCCACTCCTATTAATGAGAACATAGGGATTGGTTTGAATGTGGTGAGTGATCAGGTATTTATTGAGAGCACCACTTCTGTGATGGTCGATTTCTCGTACCGTCTGCAGATGAACGAAACTCTGGAATTGTTTCTTGGTTTAAAAGCAGGTGGAAGCACCTATAACCTGGATACCAACGCACTGCAGTACATTGGATTGCCAAACGATCCGATTCTGGGTCAGGTAGATACCAGTTTCAGACCCAACGTAGGGTTTGGGGTGTTCTTAAAGGGCGAAAAGTATTTTGTGTCCTTAGGAGCTCCCATGCTCATTTCCAACGAGCGTTTGGACGAGCAGGACGGAGTGGTGACCCAGGCCACAGAAGAACCACACCTGTATTTATCAGGGGGGTATAACTTTGGCCTAAGCCAGAGTGTAGAGTTCAGGCCTTCTGTAATGTTAAGACAGGTGAGCCAGGCACCCATTGGAGTGGATATTACTGCGGCCTTTAGAATGCACCAGCGCTATGAGATTGGTGTGATGTACCGCACCGAAGGGGCTGTTGCCGGGGTGATGATGCTGAATCTGGCCGAGTGGATGGATCTTGGATACGCCTATGAGGCTGCCACCAGCAGCGACCTATCCAGTGTGAATGACGGAACGCATGAGGTGTTCCTTAGGTTTATCTTTTCCGATAAAAAGAAGAACATGTCTGAAGACGACATGATGATGGACGAGTAGAGCTCTTCTATTAGGGATTATATAAAAAGGGTGCTGGAAACAGCACCTTTTTTTATGTGCCGTTGAATTGGTTCATTGTGATGGCCGGACCGGACATCACAAAGGATTTGATGAGCGCTACTGAGGTGTCCAGCCGTTCTGGCAGAGCCTGCCGTTCCTCTTCGGTCCATTCGCCCAGTACGTAATCGATCTGCTGCCCTTTGTGAAAAGCATCGCTAATACCAAACCGGAATCTGGCGTATTTGGTGGTTAGTAACTGCTGTTGTATATCCTTAAGTCCGTTGTGTCCACCGTCACTGCCTTTGGTCTTTAGTCGCAGGGTCCCAAAGGGGAGATTGAGATCATCGGTGACCACCAGCAGATTCTCCATGGGGATCTTGTGCTTGCCAAGCCAGTACTTAACGGCCTTGCCGCTTAGATTCATATAGGTATTGGGCTTCAGCAGGATAAAGCTTCGCCCTTTTAATTTATACTCTGCGATGTCTCCCAGTTTATGGGTTTCAAAGCTCAGGGATTCCTTTAATGCAAAATGGTCCAGGATTTTGAAACCTACATTATGCCTTGTCTCTTTATATTTTGGGCCAATATTGCCCAAGCCAACGATCAGATATTTTTTCATAGGATCTTGAGAAGGGTTGCTCTCTGCTGTGATTAGTCTTTTCAGAAAACGAAGCATGCGATCATTTTATGTAAAAATAAGAAAGCATCCTCATTTGAGTGAGGATGCTTGCCTGCAATAAGTCTTAAATGAGTTATTCCTGAGCTTGTTCAGCTGCCGTTTCTGCTTCTGCGTCATCACCTTCAGCTGCTGCTCCTTCCTCATCTTCTTCCTCCTCATCTTCAACGTCTACAATAGCCAGTCGGCTTCTTCTCACCTGACATACTACGGTGTTGTCCGGGTGTAAAAGTTTGTAGTCGTCATTTTTAAGATCGACAAGATATACTTTGCTACCAATTTTAAGAGGAGTGATGTCCACCTCAATAAAATCTGGTAATTTGGAAGGAATGGCCTTCACGCGAAGTTTACGGTAAGGCTGTCTGAGCGTTCCTCCGTTGAGTACCCCTTTGGAAACACCAACTGTTTTTACAGGAATTTCCATGGTGATCTCCTTGTTTTCGAAGATCTGGTAGAAGTCGATGTGAAGGATACGATCGGTCACCGGGTGAAACTGAATATCCTGCATCACCGCATTGACAGTGGTACCGTCTTCCAGGGCAATTACAACCGTATGCGCATCGGGTGTGTATACGAGTTTTGAAAAAGCCAGTTCAGGGGCAGAGAAATGCAATGGCTGATCACCTCCGTATAATACGCAAGGAACCTGTCCAGCATTACGTAGGGCCTTTGTTGACTTCTTGCCCACGCTTTCTCTTTGAGATCCGTTAATTGTAATTGATTTCATTTCTATTATTTATTTAATTATTTACATGATAAATCGTGAACTGATGGATTCGTTCCTGTGCACTTTGGTCATGACATCAGAAAACAACTCAGCACAGCTCAACACCTTAATTTTGGGGTGCTCTTGTTGCAATGGGATGGAGTTGGTCACGATCAGTTCTTCTAATTTAGACTCTTCCAGTTTTTTATAGGCATTGCCCGATAAGATAGGATGGGTACAAATGGCTCGTACACTTAAGGCACCGCGTTCCATCATAAGGTCGGCAGCTTTGGTCAGGGTTCCTGCCGTGTCCACCATATCGTCTACCAGCACCACATTCTTTCCGGTAACGTCTCCAATGAGCTCCATATGGGAGATCACATTGGCCTTGGCGCGCTGCTTGTAGCAGATCACCACATCGCTTTCCAATGCTTTGGAGTAGGCATAGGCCCGTTTAGAACCCCCCATATCGGGAGATGCGATGGTCAGATTATCCAGGTTGAGGTCTTGCAGGTAGGGTAGGAAGATCGTGGAGGCAAACAGATGATCTACAGGTTTTTCAAAAAATCCCTGTATCTGATCTGCGTGCAAATCCATGGTGATGATGCGAGTGGCTCCTGCAGCTTCCAGCATTTTTGCTACTAATTTGGCAGCAATGGGTACTCTGGGTTTGTCCTTGCGGTCCTGGCGTGCCCATCCAAAATAAGGCATCACAGCCGTGATATGACGTGCGGATGCGCGTTTGGCCGCATCGATCATCAGCAGCATTTCCATCAGGTTTTTAGGTCCGGGATGTGTGGAGCCAATGATAAAGATGCGTCGCCCTCTGATAGACTCTTCATAGGAAGGCTGAAACTCCCCGTCGCTATAGGTAGAGGTAATCACATTGCCTAGTTTGGCTCCAAATTTGGTAGCGATCTCCTCGGCAAGTGCTCTACTTTGAGAACAGGTAAAAATTTTTGCTTCTGCAGGTTCGTAGGACATTTGAAATCAGTCTTTTAAATTTCTGCGTTCGCTTTTGCAAAACGAGGTGCAAATTTAGGAATTTATTTGAGCTTAAAAAGTATAAATCCCAGTAATTTTAGTTGCCTGAGGCTATTTATTTTTGCAATCCAATTGGCTCAAGTGCCTATCTGCGATAGGTAAAGCGGATTAACCTGCCGAAGGCAGGATTGGTAGACCTGTCTGCCGACAGGCAGGCGCGCTTTCTTGAATTCTTCCTTACTTTTGTTGAAATGTTTTATGTGTATGCCATCTCAAGCTTGAGCAGAAATTACATCTATGTTGGTCTAACTTCAGATTTAGATGATAGAATCAAACGACATAACGCAAAACGTGAAAAAACGACCAGAGCATATGCGCCATTTGAACTCATTTATTCTGAAAAGTTTGAAACTAGAATGGCAGCTCGGCAGAAAGAAAAATACCTAAAATCTGGAATTGGTAAAGAAAATTTAAGGCAAATTCGAGATAAAGGTTAAATTTGCAATCTAATTGGCTCAAGTGCCTATCTGCGATAGGTAAAGCGGATTAACCTGCCGAAGGCAGGATTGGTAGACCTGTCTGCCGACAGGCAGGCGCGCTTTCTTGAATTCTTCCTTACTTTTGTTGAAATGTTTTATGTGTATGCCATCTCAAGCTTGAGCAGAAATTACATCTATGTTGGTCTAACTTCAGATTTAGATGATAGAATCAAACGACATAACGCAAAACGTGAAAAAACGACCAGAGCATATGCGCCATTTGAACTCATTTATTCTGAAAAGTTTGAAACTAGAATGGCAGCTCGGCAGAAAGAAAAATACCTAAAATCTGGAATTGGTAAAGAAAATTTAAGGCAAATTCGAGATAAAGGTTAAATTTGCAATCTAATTGGCTCAAGTGGCGGAATTGGTAGACGCGCTGGATTCAAAATCCAGTTCCTTCGGGAGTGTGGGTTCGATTCCCACCTTGAGTACGAATACATCACCAAAGAGTGAAAACAAAAGCGAGTTTCAAAAAAGAAGCTCGCTTATTTTTTGAAATAAGGCGACTTGTTTTCTTTGGTGATGTTCAAAGCGACGCTTTGAGGGAACATGGGCGCAGACCCATGAATCCCACCCAAGGTGGGAATCTTTGTGATTGCTTAAATCGTGAGTTTTTAAAGAGCTGATTTTTGATGTTCAAAGCGACGCTTTGAGGGAACATGGGCGCAGTCCGTGAACACCACCCTGTAGGATGTGAAATTTTGGAGCTAAACCAGATCCGTTTTTTGCCTGTCTTATAAAACCTGCATGGAATTATGTGTATATTGAGCTTTGTTAGTTTTGAGGCCATCAGCATTTGAATCCACATTCATATCCCGTTTGCCTCAATTCGCTACACTTCCTATGAAAAGAGTCAGAACAACCATGATATTTCAACCCCAACCGGTGATGACATACCACCAAAAAATGCAGCGGAGCATCATGGCCATGCGCATTTTTAGACTCTTACTACTGCTCATCATTGTGTCCTGTAAGGGTGACAGTAAGCCATCGGACGGTCTCACTAACAACTACCACCTTTCTCTTGAATCTGATTTATTGGACAGTAATTATATCAAGACCATAGAAAACTTCTATGAGACTGGTAAGGAGGGTTATTTGATTGGAGCTGATAGTATTTCAATTTATTACAAGGTATTTGAACAGAAGCTGCCCACGAGCGCAATAGTGATCTCCAGTGGCAGAACAGAAGCTGCAATAAAGTATAAGGAACTGATTTACGACCTGTATCAAAATGGATATTCGGTATACATACACGATCATAGAGGGCAGGGACTGTCCGGACGAATGACCGATGACCCTGACATGGGCTTTGTTAAGGACTTTCAGTACTACATCGATGATATGAAAGAGTTTTATGACCGTTTTATAAAACCCAGAGCGTATGAGCATACCTTCTTGCTAGCACACTCCATGGGAGGAGCTATCGGTATGACCTACCTCGAACAGTTTCCTGAAGATTTTGATGCTGCCGCCTTTTCCTCTCCTATGCTTGGTCTTAAACCACCACTTTGTACCGTTGTAAAGGTCTTTGACAGGGACGTACCGAGATATGCCATTGGACAGCACAGTTATAACGATGATTCTTCAGGCTTTGAAGACAACGCTTTAACAGGCTCCAAAATACGCTACGATCGAATGCAGGCAGCTTATACGCTGGTGCCCGAAGCTCGACTCGGAGGTGTTACCTATACCTGGGTACATGAATCTTGTGAGCAGTTTGCTGTTTTGTTTGAGAATATTGACCATATCGAAACACCGTTTTTACTGTTCTCCGCAGAGAACGAATCGATTGTCTCCACTTCAGCTCACAGGAACTTTATGGAAAAGGCTAAAGCCCTGGGTAAAGACTGCCAGGCTTATGATATTGCAGGCGGAAGACACGAACTCTTCATCGAAAAGGACCAGCAGCGTCTGGAAACATTGAACACCACACTTGACTTTTTTGAATCGCATCAAAGGGGGAAATCCAAATGAGATGGTCGTTAGCGGAAGATATAGCCTTGTGAGAACATGCGCACCGGCCAATGCATAAGCATCAAGGGGGAATGATCTAAGGACAAGTCTGCAGAGGCGCTAAGGAGGGTAAGAAATTTTATGGGCATAAAAAAGAGCCGGGTCAGCGGCTCTATATTTATATCAAATCTATATTGTTAAAGCTCTTATTCTACAATGGGGAAAAATACTTTATGCTAGTGATCTCATTTGTATCAGTTCGAATATTTAATACTACATAGTTGTCGTTCAAATTAGCCTTGAAAACCACTTTAATCCTTCCTGTGTTCCCTGCGTCCTCAATGACATTTAAGCCAGGAAATTCTTGAAATAAAACAGAAGAATCATCACTGATTTTTAAGTTTACACCCGCTATTTTTACTGTGATTTGTGAATTTAAAACTTTTATACCTACGAGGGTCATTTCATTTTCAAAACCGAGATAGCTAAATATTATATTCCCATTTGAAAAATCTTTAGCTTCACCTTCTGGATCATCAGAAATATTTACAAAAGATTCTCCATAATAGTTTGTAAATTCATCTAAACTTCCTGCAAATTCATCTAACTGTGAGATAGTTTTATTGCCAAAAAGAATGGACTTAAATTGATTCTGAGATACTTCATTAAAGTTGACCTGTCCTTTACATAATAAAGGTACCATGATTAAAATCATTAAAATAGTTGTTTTCATAGATAATTATTGACAGTCGTTATTAATTGGATTATTATTTTCATCAAATGTTGTGCCTAAGTAGTCTGCTGGGTTAATTGTATCGAAATTACTGTATTGATATGAGTTTCCTGAACCACTGAAGGTGCCTATCCTAATATGTACATGTGATTCTACGCTGCCGTCGGCAATTGCTCCTTTTAAGTTTCCTGAATCACCTTGAAAGCCGATTATGGATCCGGCTGAAACAGAGGTGTCTTTCTCCAACCTACCCTCTAATTTAAGATGAAAGTATTGATATATAATGATTTCACCATCTGGCAATACACTTCGGACCCTCAATGCATATCCTGTCCCTTCAGAATGATAAACTGAATGTACAACTCCGTCATATAAGGCATGAATCGGACTACCATATTCATTAAGTATATCTATCCCATAATGAGGTTTATTTCTTCCTTCAACACCATCAGAACAACCACCACCATATCTTACGCAGCCAAAAAGCCCTCCTTTCGGACCAGAACTTCCTAATTGTGGAGCAATTTCAGGGTTTAGGACAGGGTCACCTTCGCAAGGCTTTTGTACACATTCTCCCTCTTGATTTTCTACCATCCCCTCAGGACAAAAACAGTCTCCAGCAATTTCGATTTTCCCTGGTGGACAAGTAAACGATCCTGCATTCCCTCCTCCACCTCCAGAGTGCCAACCATTGCAATTTATCTCACAACCTCTGCTTCCACCTATTGGAGCATATAGTGAAGTAATCGAAACATATGGTGGTGGCGGTATTTCAACGGGTTCATAAATGATCATTTCAGGTAAATCACAATGATCGCAAGGGGCGTTATCCCATTTAGGACATCCGTTCTCACATGTATCAGGGGTTGTTGTAGAATCGGCAAATGAATTAGTTGTTTGTTCAGTGGTCTCGTATTCCTCCTCATGGACAATTTGATTATTAATCATTACGAGCCGTTTTAATAAATGACCATCTACATCGCTAATAAAAATAATGCCATTAAAAATATCCCCTTCAGAGCCCTTGTCAAACCAACTATAAACAACACTTTGTAGAACACCCTCAATCTCTAGAAGTAAAACCCTGCTTTGAAGCTGACTATAATTCGTAGTGACAGGAATCACTGTCAGTTCCTCATCTGAATTTGTAATATCCTCTAAAGTATAATCTCCATCTACAGAAACTATAAAACTCTCATCAAATCCTGCACTTTCGGTTCGGGTTTTTAAGTCATTGTAAAAATCAACTGTAGAAGAAGGATCAACTGTTTTAAAGTACTCGTCAGCTCCAACTGAAGAATCGTCCTGCTGACAGGTCATCAGCACCAATAATGCCAGCCACAATAGCTTGTGGCACTGCCTAAGATTTCTGTTTTTCATTTAATAATAATTTTATTGTTTTTGAAAGAGGTGCTATTAGCCAATCCTTAATTTCCTTTTAAAGTTAGGAGTCGCTGAAGCCTTACAAAAAACAAGAAAATGTTAAAAACGTCGATTTTTAGAGGTGCTTATTACGGTTTTTCCGCACTTATCAATAAATTAAAGGAATGCAAGAGGTTGTTATTTATCGACAAAAGGGTGTTTTAGTTGTTAATAACTTGAAACCTGAAAAATCATAAGGAATATTCCTTACGGATAACTATGAATTCTTTTGCCAGAAGGTCCCGCAAAAAAGACTCAGGTTCTCTGTGATCGGTAAGTTTGATGATCTTCGCTTCAAGATGCCCTTTTTGAAGCTTGTATGCGAACTTTGTGTCCTCATTATTGGTTAGGTTGGACAAATCATCCAGCTTTGAGATGCGCCCTTCTATGGTATCTTTATAAAAGGGGAATAATTGCTTGGCAAGTGAGTGAGTAAGCAGAGGCGCTAAGGAGGGTAAGAAATTTTTTTTTTTGGCATAAAAAAGAGCCGGGTTAGCGGCTCTTAATTCAAAACTCGATTCCTATCCACTAATCCACATTCCATATCTGTAGATTAACTTCCATTCATTGCCGATGCGCTTGTAAACATAAATAGTACCGCTGGCGGATTCTAAACTTTCGAAGATCTCCGTATATAAAAACCCAATGGTTTCATTATTTTTAGTGTTAAAAATAGTTGGAAAAGCAAATTGAATATATCGTTCACCAGACTTACGTTCCTCCCGATCAATAAATGAAATAGGGACCTCAATCCGTTCTTTGGCAATCCTTTTACTTTTAGTTCTACAAATCCGGTTGATGATCTTCTTCATTTCACGATCCGTAAACATGATCGTAAAATCCGGAGGATCTGTAAAATCACTATTTTCAACAGATGTCCGGGCATCATGCCAGCGCTCAGGATCTGTTAATCTGTATTCTTCTATACTGCAAGGACCATCGATGAAAGGGTTGACTAATTTATATTTCTCTTGATAGGCGTCATGACTACTTAAAAACGTATTGATCAGTTCGTATTCCATGTTTTGAGCATTACCAGATATGCATAAAACAAATACGTTAATCGCAATCAGTGCTTTGAGCGTGCGTAGAATTTGGGTGTTCATCGTTAATCTCCATTTAATAGTAGTCCATTCTGAAGCATCACTGACAATTTAGTTAAAAAAAAGGATAGAGGCTGCTGCCACACCGTGCCATCGCCTAAAATGTTCTCCGGCAGGAGGCAGTCTTTTGGGTATAAAAAAGATCCTGGTTAGCAGCTTTGGATATTCTCAATATTTAATTAAATAAATTTATTCACGGTATGCGCAATGAACCTTTAATTAATAACAATTTGTCTGTATAATGTAATCATGTCCTGAATAAACAAATGTTCAGTTGGTTCAATGAATATTAATTGTGATCGTGTGGTAATATTGCCATTTTCTGTTAAGCTTTCGAAAGATTAATAGTTTGCTCGAATGCCCAACATCCATCCTATACACTTCGTAGCGATATATAATTGCAAAATCATTTTTGTCGTTGAATAACGGTTGAGTCATTGCGGAATAAAAGTCAATGCTTCCATTTATAAAATCCTGTTTCCGGACTTCTTTAAAGTTGGGAGAAAGACTGTCAAAATTAATTTTTCTTGGTATACTGTCATTCAAAACTTTTTTTTTCATCTTATCTAAGTCTACAGAGGCTATAAATGTTTCATAGCTTGGTGCATCAGGAACAGGAAAAGGCACCCAATTTTCTTCAAAGAACCTTATACTAAAGTAAACGCTTAAATTATGCTTATCCCAAGGTTCAAAGTCGGACTGCAACCTAATGGTCCCTTTTTCATTGATGTCATTTAAAAAATCATATATCTGTCCGGGTAGAAGCTGACAGGAAAATAAAATAAATAAGGTAAAAATGGGTTCTTTAAAGTTCATTAAGCGGCTTTTTAGAAAAATGGAAATATTCCAACTATTCAACTTCATCCAAATGAAAGACTTTCACCAATTCAAAGTTTTGATCATTCATTTTTCTAATTATTAAATAAAAGTCTTTTTTAGGCTTTCCATCAACAAGAGTATTCCTTTTAGAATCATTTAACTCATTTAACCAGTTGAAATCTTTTACACCTAAACCTAGAGTGTCACCGGGCTCTAAAAATTGCCTTTGGGCATATTTAATTGAATCAGGATCAGAAGATAAAACTTCATGAAACTGAATCGGCTTAGAATTGACCAATCTGTAAGTATACGTTTTAAAATCAGTGCCAACGGATTTAAGAGTATCTATTATCATTTTGTTGTTTTCTTCTTCGAAATAAAAATAGTAGTTGGTTGCAACTTCAGGGGGGTACTTCAAAGTTGAGCAGGAGTTAAAGATTACAGTAATAAAAGTTAAAAAGATCATTAATTTATTCATCACAACTTGGTGTAACCGTCGAGTTTACTTGTGCATAGTAAAAGCTAATACTGTATTTCTCATAATAATCATCGTCTGCTAAATAATTTAACCGACCCGCTGTACCATTAAATCCAATATAAGCAATATCGGTTTAAAAAAAGAGCCGGGTTAGCAGCTCTTTTCTACATCTTTCAAATTCAAAAATAATTTAGATATTTTATGATACGCTCAGATTTATTACATTTTTAATGACCCATCTATTATCTTCTAATTCGATTTCAACCCGGTTTCTCTCCCCACAAAGTTTACCACAATCATAATCTACATAAAAATATCCGGAGGTCAGGTTCTCATTAAAAAACACATTAGATATCAGTACTTTTCCACCAAAATAGTAGTCAGATTCCTCGTGGTTTTTCCAAAAGGAGCTTAGATTAGAAGTGAGTTCGGTATGGGCATCTTCAAAGTATAATTTATGATCAAACAGATAGGCGTCTCTGACATGATCAGTTGATTCCGAATTTGAATAATTAACGGGATATTTTATACTGTCGTTGACCATAAGAAGCCTTTTTTTACCATTCATCCTGTTTTTGGGTAAGCTTATAAGACCTTTCTGTAAGGAGTCCAATATTTCTGGGGATGGGATAGGTGTTTTATTCCAATCTGGTATCCTGAGAATAATTTGACTGTAGACATCTTTTAAGGTCTCATCTTGTAACTCTTGGAGGTCATTTTCATTACAGGAAACCAACAGCATCACCAAGATGCCTAAAAGCATGTGTTTTCTCATTATTACAAAAACTGTACTATTTAAAGATATGCTTTTTCATAAAATGAGCAGCTATCGAAGCAGCCCGGACATCAGGCTATGGATTGACAGTGGTTTTACTTCCTGAAAAAAAGTACTCCAAAAAGAGCTTGGCTAGCGGCGCTTAATAATCAGCTACCTTTTTTATCAGCAATCAAAAGTAATATCCAAATTATTGCAAACGGTAGAAGACTAATGAATGCCTTTTCATAATCTTTAAAGTTCAAATTGTAAAAATTAAGCACTAAAAAGCCTGTTAAAAAGATGGAAGGCAGAATTATTATTAGCCTTTTACCATTAAATTTAAGTAGTAATAATAGCTGTGATTGCATTGCAATAAGCCATATAGCAAGTAACACTTCGTTAATGCCTCCATAACCTCTTATCACCTGATCAATCAGTCCCAAAACAGCATAGCCATAGGGAATTAAGAGTCCTTTTGAGTCACCCGTGAAATAGGGAAGCAGGGTTGTTAAAAATAGAAGAACGATAAGAAGTTTATATACTTTTGTATTCATTAAGCCCTTATTCTTTTTCACTTTCCCAATCATATCAGCGCAAGCCAGTCACATCTTTATCAGGCGATATGAACTTGCTCTGTAAAGGTATAAATAATGTACTATGAGAGTATGCCTTTAAAGTCTTACCACAGCTTTGTCGCCCTGCATAAAATAGTGGTATTTGGCTTGAAAGGATGGGGTTAATTTCGGGCAGCAAAAAAGAGCCGGGTTTGCGGCTCTTCTAAAATAGAGTGATTTTTTAGTGACTCAACTCCATGCTCCCGTTCTTATAAATCTTAATGGTGCCCCCAGTGTGCAACATCACTTTTTCTTCCGGTCTGAAGTATTTATCGTCTATGAATACATTTCCTAGGGAGTCTTTTACAATTAATGGTTCTATTGGCTCCAAAACACTGGAAGTAAGGGCTACTATTAATTCTCTACTTTTTTGATTAAGTCTGGGGTTTTGAGAGAATAAGTCTTCAACGAGATAAATAAGAACAAGTTTGTCCCGGATATAGGTGAAATACTTTGGAGATTTATTTTCTCCATTTTCAAATCCCCTGTAAGAATCTTGAAGTACAAATACCGCTTTAAGCCTATCATCTAAAGAAGGATCTGAATACCTGTTTGTATACAGTAATTTTAATTCCAAATAACCTTTATCCTTAAAATAAGGGAACTCCTTTTGTCTTAATTCAATGTACTCCGTAATCCCTTGGATGAGTAATGAGTCTTGAATATTAGTATATTCCAGGTCTACCTCCTGACCCCTGCAGGGCGTTGACCATAATAACCCACAGATTACTATAAAACCAAACAATTTCATTTTCTCCAATTTACAAAAACACTTCTTCATCATACATTTCACGATTCATTAAATTATCTTGAATGCATTTCATGGAGATTTACAATTGCTATTTAGTGACTCTTCTTGTAAATCTGTACTCCAGAATTTAGGTGGGGGAGTGATTTGATGTCATGTGCGCGGATGCACAGAGGGGGTGGTGAAATTTTTTTTGGTAAAATTTTGGCATAAAAAAAGCTTGCTTTTACTGCAGTAATGATAAATCTGTTAGTTTACTTTAGTCAAAATTAAAGCCGTTTCTATTGGAAATGGAAAACTCACATCATTCATACATCCAGGTTCCGCAGTGTCATTTTTAGGTCTAAAGTAAAATTTTAGCTGATTTTGTAGTGGAGAGATAATAACATGAGCATTTTGCCCACAAGCGCTTAATTCTCCTAAATAAGATAATTCATAGGCATGAGCCCCCTTTAAAAAGTAGCGTCCCCGTATAACTAATTTGTGTTCATCCGGCAGATCTGACGTATCATCCAGTATATTTCCTTCATCATTTTCAATTTTATACCTCATTAACAACAAATCTCGTGCTGGAAATTGATCCACTGGTTTGGTTATCTTTTCTACAAAAAAGGTATATAGAAAACCATCGTAATTAATTTGCCATGTTCCTTCATAGCGATCAAACAAGCCATTAACGTCCTTTATGTAATTTATGGACTCCGGGAGGGCGGTTCCACTGTATATGTAATTTGATTGTTCTTCTACGGGTAAAATTTGTGCGGCGCATCCAGAAAAGATACCCATGTATATAATAGTTAAAAGTATTTTTTTCATTTTTAACAGTCCTTTTTATTTAAACCACCATTCTCATTTAATGATAATTGTTGTATTGTACCATTGTCCTTAATTTTAAAAAGATCCACACCTTCTAAATTGGGGAAGATACTTTCTAAAAAATTTAGAAAACCTTTTTCTAAACCAAATTTATCGATAAAGCTGTTATAAGAGCTCATGACTTGACTACTGCCAAATAGAACTGCATACAAAGAAGTTGTAAATGTATTAACGAAAGAGTTTATATCTCCAGAGAATCTTAACGTATATGTTCCTGAACTACGTATCGGTTTGGTCCTCCTAATTTAGGATTTCTGTTTAACTTGGTAAAAAAATGAACTAATGATCAAGTTCTTTCGTCAAATACGGTATGCGCTTATCAATCAAAATCAATCTGTCAATTACCTTAAGTATGCCATAGGGGAGATCGTGCTGGTGGTGATTGGTATTCTCATCGCCTTGCAGATCAATAATTGGAACGAGCACAGAAAAGAGCAGAACCTGCAGCATAAACTGGTCCTGCAACTACTGGAGGATGCTGTGGCCGATTCCACTTTTTATGCTTCGCGGGAAGCCCTTTTTTTGGGACAGATGGAATCTTATCAGCAAATGAGGCGCCTTTGTGCAGAGGGCCTTCAACTCCCGCAGGACAGCGTGCTTTTGCCAAGACAGAATGTTCCTTTTACAATGGCTGCAAATCAATCTGCTATTATCAGCAACGCCAAGGAGTACACGACGATCACCGACGAACAGATCAAAAAAGAGTTAAGGGATTACACCCTTAGCTATAGTTTTGTCAAAAAGGCCATTGAAATTCATGGAGACGAGGTACGATCAGAACTTCACAACCTGGTGAAGCAATACAATATTGGTATTTTTCAGGGTGCTAATACCAGTCTGCAGGATTTTGAAGAATTTTGTCAGGACCCCTATATCCAGGGGATTCTAAGAAACGTTCTTGGGGCGACACAGAATGCATTGAATCAAACACAACGCTTTTTATCAGACCATAGCAGCCTTATTACAAGCTGCAGAGTGTATTTAGAAAACAATCCCTAGGAAGAGGTGATCAGGCCGGCTTTCTTTTTCACGTCACCATTTTCCGTGAGGAGACGTGTTGAAAGCAGCAATTGATCACATTGTGATCATTATCCCAACAGCAATCACGTTGGCAGAGATGGGGGATTCCTGTTTGACACCGAAGAGGTGTTTTTTGAATGCTTTTCAAGCAATCACTCTTAAGTTGGTATTTTTAAGAATATGTTAGAGCAGTCAGAGCAAAGCAGTTTGGAATGATCTATTGAACTAACATTTGGTAGATTGTAAAAACAGATCAAAGTGATATGATGGTATGTATGCGGATGCACAGTGGGGCGGTCAACTATTTTATTAAGACAACGAGTATGTCCCTATGAATAAGCATTTTTATCTTACCGTTCAAATTTTTGTTTCTTTAGAAGGTCCTTCGATCTTTATCTATTAAAGGCTTCCCCAATCCTGAAATAAATCCCCCAATCGTCTTTGCCGAGTGCGAAATCCATTCCAATATTTATACGTTCTTTTGGAATGGCCATATACCGTATACCCACGCCTCCTCCGGGTAAAAAAGGGGCCTTATCAAACTTGGAAAACGACTCAATGGCAGTTGCCAAACCAAAAAAACCAACCGCCCCAAATCGACCTTTAAACCGATGTCTGTATTCTGCCTGAGCTGTATAAACCTGATTATTTCTGTATTTTCCCTCCGTATATCCTCTGATATCATCCTGACCTACAACATTTTGCCCTTGAAAAGGAACGTCACCAGTGGCGATAGACGCATAGATTCTTGATACCAAAATTTGTCGTTCAGATTGAATGGGAAAGAAGTGGTTATAAACAATATTAAAGGACTCAAAGGTATTGTCACTCCCAATCCAATCCCTATAAAAGTTATTTCTAAAATAAATATTATAACCTTCGTATGGTGTGATTTGATTATCCCTTTTATCAAAAGCCAATGTGTAGCCAAGAGAGTTCATGCGACGATAATCTGTCACCAGTTCGGGAGGGATAAATTCTGGCAGATCAAATACGGTTTTGGAGTTTGCATATATTCCTAAGAGGCCTGCGTAAAACTTACCAATAACTTTGCGTTCAACTTTCAGTAAAGCAAAATCTGCCTGCGTATTAAACCCTACAAAGGCACCACCAAAAAGGGGGATCTCCTGAAAATACTGATAATTGATAGTTCCAGCGCCAATGGCCGCTAAAACCCGCCATTTGTCTTCGTTGAGATAAAGTCTTTGAAACAGGGCACCAAACCAGGTGCCGTTTGTGGTATACATACCAAAAGCGCCAGTTGAAGATACTGGAGAAAGGGAATCCTTCTTACTCACTTTATAGAATATCTGCCCTAAAACTCCAAAGCCGAATCCTGTGGCATTACTGTAATCTAAAACCGGAACGGCTGCAAAATTGATTTTCTTATCATCCTGGTCAACATGCTGCGCATGCAGTGATACACGAGAAATTAGTATAACAACTATTAAAAACGTTTTTGGAGGTATTCTTTGTAAGGTCATATGTTTAGAATGACTCAGAAAAATTAAAGTATAAACCCGAGCTATTTCTGCCAAACCCAAAATCTATTCTTAAGTTCATACGCGGTTGTAATTCTAAGCGATAGCCAATTCCTGCATTTGGAAGCCAATTGCTTAAGGTTCCTAAGTTTTGAGCTATAGATCCGGTGCCTAGCCAGGTTGCAATACCATGTTTGCCTTTAACCCTTTCCTTGTTTAAAAACATGTAGCGCCATTCACCTATAACAGCGAGACCTGCCTTATCCCTGTATTGTCCATTGAGATACCCTCGTAATAAATCAGTAGAACCAATTAAGGTCATGCCACTGTAAGGGACCTCTCCAAACGCTTGTCTTCCATAAGCTCTGAACGCCAGGGTATTTCCTAAACGATTCAGGCTCCGGTAATATCTTAAATCATACTCAATAACCTGGTAATTTTGGTTGCCCCCAAAGAATTCCGTGGTTAGATAATAGGACAGGTTTACAAACCATCCTTTATATGCATTCACTACAATATCCCTGCTATCAAAAGTAAGATTAACGGCAAAGCCGGTCTCAATAATTTCAGGACCAAAGTTTTGGAAATTTTCATCTTCCTCCATGACTGGGTTTGTTTCCCTCACTTTAAGATTACTGTAGACAAAAGATACCCCACCGTAAAAATTGGTCAGTAATCTCAAGTCTACTTTCGGTTGCAAATAGAATAAAATCCGGTTGTATTGGGAGGTCTCTTTACCACGATCTATACTTTGGTTGGTCTCATACCCAACACCAAAATAATCATCGTTGACATTAGAGAACTTAGCAATTAGTTTTACCCTCAGTTGATCATCAAGCCAAAAGGTATTCATTATAGAACTTAGTGTAATATTTTTTCTAGTACTTATACTACCCAGTAATGGAATGGATGACCGCTGTAATTCTTTGTTGTCGGGGTTTGTGGTAAAAGTGTAAAGAAGCCCACCACCAATCAAGATTCCTGACTCGGGTGTATAACCAGGCCCGGCAAAAACACTCAAGAAGGGTCTCCCATTACTAATTAATGAGTCTTTCCTAATGGATCTAGCCTTCATGTTCTTTTCTATCCGCTTTACAAGCCCTATTTCCTGAGACCAACTAAGTAAGGAGGTAAATAATGCTAAAAGGAATACATTAAGCTGCCTCGTCATAATACAACTATAGTGTCACCCCTTGCAACAAATTCTTCCCTTTAAACCCGAACCTATAGTTTAGGCCAAAGACTAATTGATTTCTGCTTCCCAGAAAGGAATAGTTGGCTAAAATATTATACCGTTTATTCCATTGAAAATTTATGCCAATATTTAGACTTACAGGATAGGGCAAGGCCTTTTTAAATCTATAGTTCAGATTAACAGGATCATTACTGGAAAGCCATCGTGAAGCCCCGTCATATATAGGTGCCAACACCTGCTGTTCTGTATCCGTTAATCCATCATACCATTGATCCAGCTGCTCAAGGGCTCTGCTTTTATCATCAGGAGTAATACCTACCAATTTTTCCAAATCTACAACGCCACTGCCATCGGGGTTAAGTCCTAAGTATTGCCCCCCAACCAGGAAGGCAATATTCCTCTCAGGCTTATCGCGAAATCTAAACAAATATCCTGTCCTTAAACCCGCAACTAAGGTTCGGGCGGGTTCATTCAAGTTATCCATAAATGTCCAGGCCATTGTAAAGTCTCCCTGTACGATCAAGGGTCCAATTGCACCGGCGACAACTGCGCCCCAACCAGCTACAGTGCCATTATTATTGGTATTGAATTCTAATTCAAACGGCAGACCTAATTGTATATTAGTCTGTGAGTTGATACCCCCCAATATACCGTAAATATTCAGGAAGGGAAGAAGCCAAAAATCATAACGAAGCGAATACCCGTTAACTTCTGCTTGTATTTTTTGGAAACGTGCTATCCCATCGATACCAATCAGGTTATCAGTGTCAAATCCAACAAAGGCATCACTAATGACAATGTCCTGCCTTGAGTACGCATAAAGCACATTTATACCATTGGGATAAGGAATATCAAAACCTGCTTTCCGAATTTTGTTTCCAAGAATTGGCAGATGCCACTCGTATGGCGTTTTTTTGAGGCTATCCCGGTATTTTTCGTAGGCATCAGAAATGGTCAGATTACTTACCTGCTGAGCTTTGACAAGCTGTGTTTGAATGAAAAAAATGCAGGCTAACAGTAGAAAATATTTTTTGAGGTATTTAGTCATGTCTTAGGATTATGGTTATTTCTTCAAAGTTGTTGGCAATTAATACGTTGTCCCATGTGGCCTTGTAAATAAGAATTGAAATGATGAGGGAAACTCTCTCTTCGGTGATGGTCTCTTCAAATATTCCTGAGGCTATAATGGCATTAATAATATTTTGTGATAGTTGTTCCACATTGGTTTCCTGCACTGATTGCAGAACCGGAAGAAGAAACTCCCGAATAGCTTCTTCAGTAACATTGTCTTGGATAATGTCCAAGCCTAAAATCAACTCTGCTAAAAAATTTGCTACCTCTTCGGCATTCAGATTCACGATCTCCTCTAGTATTGGTTGTATGAGGTTTTGTAAGTTCTCCGGGGTTATGTTTTCTGTTATGAAGGAATTAAGAGCTATTGCAATATTTAATGCCGTTTCCTCTGGATTTAAATTGTCCAGTATGGGGCCTAATAAATCTCGTAAGGTATTCAGCAGAGCCTCCGATATATCATCCTCAAGGTTAAGCAGCCATTGACTGATTGTATTACCTGCTGTTTCCGGATTAATGGTTTGAAGGAAATTAAGTGCGGCCACCAGGGCAGCATTGATATTCTCCGTAGTGAGAAATTGTGATAAAATAAGTGATGCAACATCATTAGCTGCTTCTTCCGGACCAATTATTGAAATAACAGGCTTAATTCCAATAAAGGCCAGACGAATAGCATTCTGCATACTGTCATAGTCCGGAGTCAGATTTAAATCCGGGATTTGCTCATTCAGACTATTAACTAGATTCTCAATGGATTCTGTTGCCTGGGTGGCCAGATTACCTAATTCAAATAAAGGGGTTTCATCAATTAATTCTGTAAAAGGCAATAGGGCTGCGGACACATTGTCCTGATTTATAAAATTTTCTTCTATGACATTGGTCAGAATTCCTGCTATTTCTGAAACCTGCTCATCGTTTAAGGAAACAAACTCATTCCAGGCACTAGCTAGTATCGGTTGTAGATTTTCTTCGGTAAAGATGTCATTGAACAAATCAACAACTAGGGTGGCAATAAGTTCGGTAACTTCCTCAGAATTTATAGCAATTTGTTCAATGTAAGGAAATACAAAATCGTATAAGGTGTCTTCTGTTAAGGTCTCATTGACATAATCAGACACTGCTGTAGCTATGGCCTCTGAAACAAGTTCCACATCAATATTTGAAATGTCTTCAAGTTGTTCCTGAAGTAATTGGGACAAGACCGTTTGCCAATCGATCTGCTCTAATGCCATCCTAATCTCAGCAGCCAAAATACTCGAAAGCTCTTCAGGATCGATTTCGTTTATAAACTCCAACTGTCCTGACAGTGCAGAAACGACGGTATCATTTATAAGTTTCTGAAGTGCTTCATTATTAAACAATAAACTGGCTATGGCATCTCCAACTATACCAGGTGAACCACTGGCGACTCTATCAACCAGTTTGTCGTTAATCTTCCTAATTTGACGTTCAGCAGTTTCCTCATTGGCGATGATTGAAAATTCCCTGGTGCTTGGTTCGTAAATATAGCGGTAGTTTAAACTTTCCGCAGAACTGATACGAATGGTACGTTCATTAAAAACAAAGTAGCTTCCAATTTCATCTTCAATAAGCAGATCGATCAGGCCATTTCGCGTGATGATCTTTCTGTCTTCAGTAAACTCAACCTCATACTTTCGCATCTCCGATGCATCTAAAACGGTGTTTTCAAGGTCATAGAGACCTGCTTCTAAAGTGGCATCAATACTGTTAAATAGCAATGGAGGTGGAATGTCTTCATTTCGAACTTTCAGCGTGAATTCTTCTAATTTCCACACATGTTTGTTTAATAAAGCATTAGTGTCATTCACAGCTGCGATGACACTATCTTCTGGAGTTTCGCATGTTAAGAATAACATCGATAAAATAATGGAGGCAGGGATAAAACATTTTTTTAACATAATAGAGGTTTCGTTTAATCACAAATAACTTTTATAAAAGTTGGGTCATATTTAATAATCGATTGGTCACATGGAGCACAATTCAGTTTAATAAGGATCGAAATAGTATTTACCATGGCAAAGGCACCACCGGCGCGATTTGTAAGCGTACCAGATGCTGCGGTCCAAAATTATCAGGCGATGCCACGTAATACCAATACTGTAAGGCCAATTTAACCGGTAATTTGCCAAACTTTGTCACCTTGACGGCTCCTGTTCCCAGAGGTAATGTAAGTCGGTTTCCGTCCTCTCCATTATGATTGTAGGCAAACGTGGGTGTGCCTGCTATTTGCCAGCCATTTCCAACGCCAACAACGTAGAAGTATTGCCCCGCGGTAACGCTTGATCTTCTCGGTACGCCTGCCGTAGATGTCACAGTCGCATCCTGCAGGATGTCAAAACTTTCCGTGCCAGCATCAAAACCACCGCTACCGACAGCAAAGCCGTGATTCACCATGAAACCAACAAAGCCCCATTTCGGGGTATAACCGACGACAATTTCCGGCCCCAAAGTTGTATAAGCGGATTTAAGCGCTTCAATAGAGGCTGTTCTAAATCCAGCAAATACCCCTATCATGCCCATAAAACCCGATTTCCATGTTTTTCCCAAGGCAACATCTGCGCTGATATTTCCTAAGCCAGCTTTGTGGCTAAATCCATCTGTTCCATCAACCGGCTGGCTTAAATAGACAGGGATCAATGGTCGCACGAATAAATTGGTACCTGGAGCCAACGGAATAGGCATACTGGGCTGAAAGTTGAAAACAAGGCCATTTTGCCCTGAGTCTGGTATATCTCCTGAATACCTTGTGTAGTCAAATTGAGTAAATAAAACGCCTAATGTGGCATTTGGATTTGCCAATTGTGCAGCAAGATCATCAGAACTTTGCTCTTCCTTCTGATCGGTATCAGTTGTGTCCTGGGCAAATACTTTCAAGCTTACACTTGAAAGAATACATAAAATAAAAAATAAATGTTTCATAGTAAATGGATTTAAATTAATTAGTGATTGTTTATAATAAAGAACCTGGAAATTTAATCCAGATAAAAAAATTAAAGGTTGTTCATGAAATTTCTATAGTTTAACTCCAGAGGGGCTTTCTTCACAGTTTAAATAAAGCCCCTTCAGAGTACGTTCTTATCTATCCGGTATACTCCCAAACCACACAAGAAAATCCTGTGCTGTGGTAAATCGATCGTACCCTTTTCCTTTCTTCATATCTCGCATTTGCGTCGTATGCCTATTGCCCCTTTGGCGTTCGCCGGATCTGCTCTCCCGGCAGGGCTTCTGTGTCAATCTTGCCGTCCCTCAAGATGAAGACACCGTTGACGAGGGTGTGATAAAAGCCGTCGTTGAGGGCTGCGACATCGTCCCAGGTGGCGTTGGCCTTTACAGTCTTGGGATCGAACACCGTAATGTCCGCATCCATGCCGACCTGAAGCCGGCCCTTGGTGTTGAACTGGGGAATGTGTGGGCCAAGTTCCTTGGCAGGTACGTAGGAAGAGTTAGCGATCGCCTGCATCAGGGTCAGCGCACCCTGCTCTCGCACCCATTTCTCCAGGATGACCGCGTGGGTACAGGTAGTTCGTGGCTGGCCACTGGCATCTTTTGGCAAGGGCCATACATCAACCCCGGACCCCAGACCTAGTTTGTCCGCGCCATTGGGTTTGCCCTTCCAGGCGATTGGCGTTCCATCGGCAGCCGGGATGGTATTGGGGAAGGTCACCGCAGCGCGCATCGCAGCCAGACCCTTGTCCGTGCTTTCGTCGATGTACTCCATCTGCACGAATTCAGTGGGATGTTCCTTCTGGTACTTTTGGAAGTCGGCCTTATCCTTGAAAGTGTAGTGGGGCGTCTTCTCGGTGCGGATCTCGTTCCACTTGAAGCCGATGCGCTCATCGGAGTTTTCCCATTGCAGGTAGTCGGCGGATATCGGTGGAGCGGTGACACCGAAGGGATAGACCTCGGTGGTGAGCTTGAGCCCGGCCTTGCGACCGGCGTCGATGACGTCGAGCATCATGTAGGGATCGCTGAGGCCGAGCAGCTGGATATGGCAGAGAATGGCGTGGGCGCCCGTTGCGGCGGCCAAGCCGAGCATCTCGTTCATGGCTGTAACCGAGCTGTTCGGATCAAGCATGGACTGATAGCGCACATGGACCGAAACCGGCACGTTGTTGGCCGCCGCCATCTTCCACAGTTTGATCGACTCCTGCGTGCCGGCTCCGCTGCCGTAGGCAGGGGGAAAGCCGACCGCGAGGGCTCCATCGTCAAGATCCTGCTGGATCAGCGCCAGGATCTGCTTTTCCTGTTCGGGATTTGAGACCGTCTCGCCCCACCCTTCGAAAGCCTCCTCCAAGCCTTCGAAGGTCGCCTCGCCCTTGAAGCCCGTCATGACCTCGGCCCGCCGCATGGGCCAGCTGGCGGCAAAGCCGTAGTTGATAGGGTGGCCGCGCTTTGCCACGATGTCGTAGGCCTCGGCCACAGGACTGCGGCCAAACTCAAACTCCATGTGGGTGGTGACGCCGTCCTGCGCCGCAAGTCGGCCATCGGCAATGTCGAGGCTGTGCTGGTGGGTGTCGATGAAGCCCGGCGAAACCACGAGACCTTTCACGTCTATGACTTCTTTGCCAGAGAGTTCATCGGTGGTTACCGCAGCAATCTTGCCATCCTTGATGCCCACATTCATAATTGCATCAAGCGAGGTCTCCGGGTCCATAACCCGTCCACCTTTCAGCACAACGTCATAGTCCTGTGCGTGGACTGTAAGCGCTCCGATCAGCGTTAGCGCCATTAATATCGTTCTGTTGATTTTCATAATTTATTATTTATTAAGATTAAAATTCATGTTCAAAAAGCTGCTCGGCCCCGAAGACCGAAGAGCATGGTCGAGTTCGCATTGGGATTCAGGGCTGGGTTAATAATGTACTGGACGCTCGGGGTCAGTTCGAAGAACTTGGCGAGCTCAAACATCCAAAAAGCCTCGAAAGTTACCTGATCTTCCAGTTCTGCACCAAACGTGTCTTCGTTCGGCCGGCTCCAGCCGAGGCCAACGCCCAAAAGCCCCTTACTTGGATCCTTGCTATATCCGAAGCCACCGCTGAAAGAGGTCTCATAGAGAGCGTCGCCGGCATCTGCCCAGCCAGCGCGCAGGAACGGAAGCCAATGCTTAGCCAAAACGTAGCTGAGGTGAAAAGACACGCCATACCCACTGGACGTTCCTTCCTCTGCACGTGCGTCCTGCTGCCAAAAGGTCACGTGCGCACTGTTGAAGAAACGCGCCTTCGGACCCGTCGTCCAGCCCACTTCTAAGGATTTGAAGGTCTCCCCATCGCCGAATAACGTTCCAAATCCGGCGAGGGGTTTCCTGGCATTTCCGTTGGCGTCTACAATCCCACCACTGATGTAGACATTGTTTTTGAAGAAATAGCCCGCGGCCACACCAAGGGAGGCATCGGGTAGCCCGCCGATAGTTCCTGACCCGGTCTGAAATTGGAGGTTTGCGAACCCCTGCCAGGGACTCGCAAGCGCATATGCATCAACATAGTCGGTGACATCGAGCCAACCCGCGTAAACGGCACCGCGACCCTGGGCGAAATTCTGATTCCAGAAGAGGTGCGTCAATCGCAACCGCTGGTCACTGTAGGTGGCACCGATAACGCCGGCATATCCCAGCTCCCCGGCGAAGCTCTTGACCGGAACCGTGGCCAGGCGATGGCGGTAATCGACCTTACCAATCAGAGAGCCTGTGTTTTCGGTGCCGCGCCCGGTCAGTTCCCACTCCGCGAAGAGACGCGCGACACCGGTGGCGGCCGTGTTCTCGCCCACGCTTTCTGTCGCTATATACCCAAGGCCAATAAAGTCGAACCCAAAGTCGAGGCCCGTGCTATCCTTTAACTTGGTTTTCCAATCCGACCATCGGTCCTTCGACCGACTGTCCGAATCAAGCTGGGCAACCGTCGAACTAGGGGATGCAAGCCGGTCTTGTGTAGATTGCGCGTGCAAGGTCGTTGGAACCAAAAGAGCTATGATTACGCTCGTTACCACAAAACGCTGGTTCAAAGTAAGAACAAGCATTATAATCCGTCTCATTCAATTAGTATTATTTTAAGTGTAAGTAATAGTTTTCAGTATAATTATCTATAATTTAACCTGTCCTCATTATTATTGGTAGGTTAGTCTGTAATTCTTGTTTAAAATACCGAAGGGGTTTGATCGGGTTTCCGAGAAATCCCCTTCGGAGAATATGTTCCTACTTAGCCGGGAGAGTTCCGTCCCAGACCAATGTACTTGGCACTGTAGTAAACCGATCGTATCCATTTTCGGTAATCACAAAGGAGTCTTCAATATTGTAAGGTCCTGGTGCATAGGCACCTTCCGCAGCCATGTAAGAAGTCTCTAAACTCACGCACATTCCAGGTTGGAATTCTATATCAAAACCGGGCGCGAAGAGTGGATGATCCTCGAGCAACGGAGAGAGGCTGATGCTGTGCCCCATGTGGCCCCTGGCATAGTTAGGAAAGATTGGCGATTTTTCCACTTCTGCCCGTACCTCAGCATACAGTTCCGACATCTTCACGCCAGGCTTAAGCAACGTGAGGCCTTTCTCGAACCCTTTATACAAGGCGTCATAAGTCTCTTCATGCTTGGAGCTAGGCGAACCACCAACGGCCCAGGTACGCGTGATGTCAGAGATGTACCCAAAATGCGTCCCGCCGCCATCAATACGCATGAGATCACCCTTTTTGATCACGTAGTTCCTAGGCGACTGGGATACGCCCCAATAAGGTCCGATTCCGATCTGGTAGGACATGCCTTGCATTGTGTGTTCCTTATCTTCTGCCCAGCCCGCTGCCATGATCATAGTATCAAAAGCCAAGGCATTCATCCCGGGCTCAAGCTGCTGAGCCACGCGCGACTGGACACGCTCCATGTGCTGGGCCGCCATGCGCAACATATCAATTTCCCATGGTGTCTTGATCAGGCGTGCTTCAAATAACAAGTCATCGGAGTTCACGGACTGATCCTCTTTCACCTGGCTGTTGAGATAGGCCATAAGCCCTCCGAGCAAAGCGCCTTTCTCTATACCGATCTTGCCGCTCGAAGCCATATCCTGAGCAGCCTTCAAAGCATCTTTGAAGCCGGCCAGTGGATCAATGGTTGCGCTACGTTCCTTGCGCGATTCGGGTGTTCCATCGTCTACGAAAACGAATCCCGGCATGGGCGAAACCTCAACATCGTTGGTCATTCTTGGGGCATCATCACTTTCCATCAAGTTAATGAACAGGTGGGCATTCCCATCCGCCGGTATAACGGCCGCTGCCTGGCTTCCTGCCGGAACACCAGCTCCATAGGCGAACCTCGACACGTAGCCCGTAGCATAGGCTATATTTTCTGGTTTCACAACAACGAGCGCTCCAATCCCGTCGCGCTTCATGAGGCCTTGAATACGTGATAGAATAGCTTTCTGATCGCGCTTGGCAAGCAAAGGGTGAATGTTCTTACCTGGCGCAGGGGCTGGTACAGAGCTCATTGCAACGCTCGCTTTTTCATTTTCATTGGCACAAGAGGCAGTCCAGGGTAGGATCAAACCGGCAGCGGATAAACCTGCCATTGTGGTAAATTCTCTTCGATTAATTTTCATAGTGTTCGTGTTAAGATTATAAATTTTTAGTATTACAGATATACATTTTTAGACTACGCTACTTTGTTTACCGTTGAATAGGACACATCAATTATGAATTTGCACTACCAAAATCCATTTGAAGAAATTAATTCAATCAAGAATAGTTGTTTCATATTTAAAAAATTCATAAGCGTTTCATTTTAAACAGTATAGCCTAAAACATTCAAAGCCCTAATTCCTCTTTAAAACACGGAAGGGGTTTTGATCGCGATTACGAAGAAAACCCCTCGGCAATAGAGGTTCTTATCCAGTCACTATACGTTCCAGATTAGATGATCGTTGGCCATGGTGAACCGGTCGTATCCATCTTCGGTAATCGCAAAGGAGTCCTCAATGTTGTACCCTCCTGGTGCATAGGCGCCCTGAGCAGCCATATACGAGAACTCCACACAAACGACCATGCCAGGCTCGAATTTGGCTTTCTGACCTCTCGAGATCGTAAGAGAGTCCTCTGCTTGCGGTTTTACGCTAATACTGTGCCCCACGTGGCCTCGGGCGTAGTTAGGAAAGATTGGAGATTTTTCCACTTCTGCTCGGACTGCTTCATAAAAATCCCCCATCACCACGCCAGGCCCGAGCATATCAAGGCCTTTCTTCATCCCTGAATACAATGCGTCATAGGTCTCTACATGCTTTTGATCCGGCTTGCCTTCCGAGCCACCAACGACCCAGGTACGCGCGATGTCACTGATATAGCCCAAATGGGTACTTCCGCCATCAATACGGCAAACATCGCCCTCCTGGATCACATAGTTTCTAGGCGCTAAGCCTATGCCCCAGTAAGGTCCTATTGCAGTCTGGTAGCCAAGAAGGCTCATTGAGTTTTCTGTATCTTCTTCCCAAGCCGCCATTTGACAGATTTTATCAAAAACCGCGGCGTTCATCCCGGGTTTCAGTTCTTGAGCTACGCGTGTCATCCAACGCTCTGCGTGTTGGGCAGACAATCTCAGCATATCGATTTCCCAGGGAAACTTGATCAGGCGCGATTCATACATCAAATCACTACAGTCCGATAGCCGATCAGCCCCCAATGCTTTTTCCATAACATCCTTAAATGCCCAGGACAACATGCCAATCTCCGTGCCGATTTTTCCATTACCAGCCACGTCCTTTGCAATCTTTACAGCAGATTTAACGGTAACAAGTGGGTCTAATCGAGGATCTTTTTCCGCACGTGACTCCGGGGTTCCGTCATCTATAAAAACGAATCCTGGCATGGCCTCAACCTTAACATCATCTACCACCTGTCTTCGAGCATCATCTGCTTCGTACGAGCTAACACATATATGTGCATTCCCATCTGCCGGGATAACTGCGATCGTCTGGGCCCCTATAGGAAGACTTGGCGTATAGGCAAATTTCGAAAAATAGCCTGTTGCATAGCATACATTTTCGCCTAGCATCAGTATAAATGCACCATATCCTTCTCGTTTCATAATGCCTTGAATACGGCCCATAATGTCCTTATGAGGTCTTTTGGCCGCCAAGGGATGCCAATTCTTGCCCGGATCGGGGGCGGCTACAGGGCTCCCCATGAAGCTTGTTTTAACGTTAGTTTTAGCATCTGCCAGGGCAGTCCACGGTAGGAGTAAACCGGCTGCAGACAATCCTGCCATTGTGGTAAATTCTCTTCGATTAATTTTCATATTACATTAATTTTGGAGTTAAACTTTTTTATAATTACTATTTGATCCCTATTTTGAATAGAATAAGGTGGGTGTACATATTTTGTTTCTTGTCTTAATTGCATAGTCTAGTTCAC
>CAWZYX010000028.1:0-29176 GCA_963966315.1 uncultured Winogradskyella sp.
CAGTGCTACTCCTAAGGATGCGATCGCTCTGCGACAGCTTTTGTACACCGCTCAACTGGGTCTGGACCGGCCGATTGCCATTCGCTACCCCAGAGGAAGAGGCATCACCATGGAGTGGCAGGTACCTTTCCAACAAGTAGAAATAGGCAAGTCTCAAAAGCTACATGAAGGGACGGAGGCAGGGCTGGCCCTCTTGAGTTTTGGAACCATTTTTAAGAATGTAAGGCAGGCTCTAGAAGATCACGGGCTACAGCCATATTGTTCACATTTCGATATGGGCTTTGTACATCCACTGGACGAAGCCCAACTGCACCGGATCTGCAGGCAGTATAAAGGCATCATCACCATTGAAGATGGGGTGATCAATGGTGGGGCAGGCTCTGCCGTTCTGGAATTTATGGCCAGAGAAGACTGCCGTTTGCCAGTGAAACAGCTGGGCGTACCACACGAGTTCATCGATCACGGACGGGTCGCTGAGCTACAGAAACTAGTTGGTCTGGATGCCGGATCTATTGCAAAAAGTATTCAGGAACTACTCGATAGCATCGGTGGTCGCTAGGTCTGCATCGGCCTTATCACTGAGGTCCTGATGCACCATCACAGGGGATTCTTCTTGAACATCGGCAGTTGTCAGATCATTTAACAGGATCAGTACAACAATGACCATAAAGAAAACCATCAGAGCAGAAGGGGCATTGTCTTTCATGGCGAGTTAGATTGGGTTAAGCAGGTCCAATTTGCACTTTAAACCGACATAAAACAAATTTTATCGATGAACTACATTGTTTTTTAAGAATTCTAGAAGGACGCTCCCTGAAGGCGGTGGTAGATCTGCATGGCTCTGGAGTCGGACAGCGAGGCCACATAGCTGCAGACGGCCAGGAGGTTGCTGTACAGACTTTCCGTTCCTATTACCACGGAATCGGGCATGGACTTTAACAGGAGCTTGTCAAAATTTGTGAGCTTATCTCTAAAGGCGTTGTGTGCCATTCGGCTGTATTCGGAGATCAAACCGTGGAGCACCTTGTAACCGGCTATTTCCTTGTTCACCACCTCATCGGACTGGTAAATGTTGGAAACGCTTAGTTTGATGATGTCCTCGATCTGGGCAGCGTATTGAGATTTTTCGAGCAGTGCCGTAGGGAAGGCATCCTTTAAAATAAGTGCTTCATTGGCCATAAAAATATGTACCGCCTCATCGATGAGGGTACTAATGGCCAATGCCCGGAGGTACGCAATGCGGTCCTGCGTGGTCACCAGGTTCTGGTACTTCTTGGAGTTGATGCGGTCGCGTACCAGCTGGATCAGGTATTCCAGTGCGAATTCCTCGGGGATAAGCCCCAGGTTAATGCCGTCCTCAAAATCAATAACCGTGTAGCAGATGTCATCGGCAGCCTCTACCAGGTAGGTGAGCGGATGCCTGCAGTAGCTCAGGTGTTCCTCACTTCTTCTTAGAAGTCCCAGTTCATCAGCCACCTCAGAGAAGATGTTTTTTTCGGACTGGAAAAAGCCGTATTTCTTATCGGCAATATGGTTACTGGGTTTTTTGGGAAGGGACTCCTTAGGGTACTTCATAAAGGCCCCGAGGGTGGCATAGCTCAGCCTCAGGCCTCCGGCCATTCCCTTGCGGCTCTCGGTGAGGATCCTAAACCCGTTGGCATTGCCCTCAAAATCGCAGAGGTCCTGGTATTGCTCTGCGCTGAGCTCACTGGCAAAAACGGCCCCTTCCCCCGTTTTAAAAAAGGACCCGATGGCCTTTTCTCCGGAATGTCCAAAAGGCGGATTACCAATATCGTGGGCCAGGGAGGCTGCCGCGATGATGGCCCCAAAATCATTAAAGCGATAGCCGTGCACCTTCTCCAGGTGCGGATGACGTTGCAAGAGCGGCGTCCCTACCTGTCTTCCCAATGATCTTCCCACCACGCTTACTTCGAGACTGTGCGTAAGACGGGTGTGAACAAAGTCTGTTTGCGACAAGGGTACCACCTGGGTCTTATCCTGTAAACTGCGAAAGGCGGCAGAGAACAGGACCCGGTCGTAATCTACCTCGAAGCCCAGACGCGTTTCGTCCTGCTCCCTGCGCAATCGCTTGTGCGCATCACCATGTCTTCTTAATGACAACAGTTGTTCCCAATTCATCAAATCCCTTGAATTTTAATGCAAGATATAAAAGCCAGGAGCTTGTTTGCTGCATTTGTGGATATTAAAATTGGTATGTTAATAAATTGTAAGGGTATCATGAATTTAATTAACAATAAGAACACACTAAGGAAACGTTTTAATTACAAATCTTTAAATCTGCATTAACTTAAAAACCTCTTCTTCGCGCTTAATTTGCACCGTTAATAAGAGCAGCCATTGCTCATTTAGATTAAGCATGCTAAAACAGATTTTAAAACTAACTTTTGCACTATTTATCAGTGCTTCCGCAATGGGTCAGCAACTTGGATCGATTGCCGGAAAACTAACCGATAAGGACTTCAATGATGAGCCCTTACCTTTTGCCAACATTTTAATCAAAGGAACAACTAAAGGAACAACCTCAGACTATGATGGTTTGTACGAGATCGCCGGTTTGGAACCGGGTAACTACACGGTCGTGTTCAGTTTTGTGGGTTACGAAACACAGGAACTTGAAGTGACTGTAGAAGCTGGAAAAGTCACTACAGTGAACGTCCCTATGGGAACCAGTGCTGCAAGTCTTGATGAGGTGGTCATCACCACCACTTCCAGGAAGGAGAGTGAAGTCGCTCTGCTTCTCGATCAGAAAAATGCAGTGGAGATCAAAGAAAGTATTGGTGCCGAACAGCTTTCGCGCTTAGGTGTTTCCGATGCCTCTGCCGCTACTACAAAAATTTCAGGTGTATCCAAATCGGATGGTGCCGGACAGATCTATGTGCGTGGTCTTGGAGACCGTTACCTGACCACCACACTTAACGGCCTGCCCGTTCCCTCAGACAACATCGACAAAAAGAACATCGACTTGGAGTTGTTCCCAACAAGGTTCATTCAGAACGTATCGATCAGTAAGACCTTTGCTCCTTACAATTCTGCGGATCAAGCCTCAGGAAACATCAACATTACCTCTAAAGAAATTACCACCAGACAGGATTATGAATTTGGTGTACGAGGCGGTGTCAATTCAAATGCTGCCGATGTTTACAATGATTTTAAGGTGACCGCCGTAAACGATGAAGTTTCATTTGGGATCTTTTCAAGGCCTTATCAGAACGATAATTTGAGAGATGCTCTGCTTGGTCAGACCTGGAATACAGGCACTGAATCCATGCCGTTAAACTATGCCTTTGGCTTTAATGCAGGAGGTTTTATTGACGAAGATGGCAAACTGAGAATGTATGTAGCTGGCGGACAATCTGTGAATCACGAATACCGCGAAGGACTCTTCAGAGAGTTCGACGTGGGGCAACGTAATGACTCCATCCCGGACGGTGATAACCGCTTCTGGAGACGTGAGGTGAACACCGCAGGTATGTTCACCACTGAGTACCGCATCAATTCAAACAACCAGATCAACTTCAATGCCTTTGTGATCAACAAGGTTTTTGAAGAAACCTATGAAGCCGGTAGAGAAGGTGGTGCCATTATCTTCGAGGAGTTAACTCCCGAAGAGGCTGGTAACCAGTTTGTGCGGGACCAGAACCTGAAGAACACACTGTTAACGGTAGCACAGCTGCAGGGAATGCACCAAATTTCTGATAAAAATGAATTGGACTGGGCACTTGGTTACAACCGTCTGGCGGCAGACGAACCCAACCGTGTTCGTAATGAGATCAATATCATGAACGAGAACCCTGATCTAGGGATTCCCGATGGGCAGCTGCAATTGGGAAATACCGGTGGATATCAGCAAAGTAAGCGCTCACAGGAGATTTTGGATAATGATTACAACGGACTCATTTCAGATGCCTTCGTTTTAAAACGAAACGAAAAGGAAGATGACATCTACAAGTTGAGCTTTGGTGGAAGCGCCCGATTAAAGCAACGCGAGTTCAATTCGGTATTCGAGGGGTTTGACGACAACTCTGGAGGTACCCTGAACCCTGCTTCAATCGATAATCTTACAGAGGTCTTTACCCAGCAGAATGTGGACAATGGTCTTATTCTGTTCTCTAGTTCCATTCAGGATTTCTACGAAGGTGAATTGCTGTCCTATGGAGGATTCGTCGACTTCGTCGGGGTCTTCGGACAAGTAACTGCCGAAGTAGGGTTGAGATACCAGAACGATAATATCGACATCAACTGGGATGTGAACAATGCTCCGGGCGGAAGAGTGGGTGAGACCAGTAAGGCCTATGAGCGTCTCTATCCTACGGTAAACTTAAAATACGAGTTTGATGACCGCATGGCCTTGAGGCTTTCCGGTAGCTTAAGTCAGACCCTTCCAGAATTTAAAGAGATTGCGCCTTTCGAATACGTGGATCCCCTGGGGCAGATCACCAGTGGTAACCGATTCATTGAGGCTTCCAGAAACGTCAACGTGGATCTTAAATGGGAGTTTTTTCCATCCAGTGACGAGTTACTTTCTGTAACCACCTATTATAAAGATATTCAGGACCCTATCAACCAGAGTTTACGTCTGGGTGGGGAAGGGATATTCTCTTACTTCAACACCAGTAACAACGCGCGAATCTTTGGTATTGAGCTGGAAGGAAGAATGTATCTGATCCCTAAAACCGCATCAAGGCCAAACTTACGATTGGCAGGTAATGTGTCCTACATCAATCACAAGCAGGATCTAAGAGATGATGGTCTTGGAGTGAACGGCCAAACGCGTTCGTTCCAGTACCGCGGGCTGGACGAGATAGGCTTGGAAGGTGCCTCTGACTGGACCACCAATATTGCCTTAACCCTCAATACGGGAGAAGAGTTTCCTTATGAATTTACCCTGGCCGCTAACTATGCTTCGGACCGTATTTTTGCGATTGGAGCTCCGCGAAGCCAGAGAATACTGCCTGATGGCTCCTTTGAAGGTGATGTCTTCTTTAACGGAGAGATCATTGAACAGGGTGTGGTAGTTATGGACTTCATCTTTAGAAAAGAAGTGAACGAGCACCTTACAATTGGGGTTGCAACCAAAAATATTTTAAATCCGGTCATTGAAAGATTCCAGTTGGTATCTGACAATCCGGGAGGTTCCACTGCCGTGCGCAGAGAAACCGTATTAACCTACAATCGAGGAGTAGACGCCCGATTAAGTATCAACTATAAATTCTAAAATCACACAATAATTAAAATGAAAATGATGAAAACGTTAAGCAAACTTTTAAGTCTTACTGCAATTGTAGGACTGTTATTCACCAGTTGTAATAACGACGACGGTGGAGGTGGTAGTGGCCCTGGCGATGATACCATCTTAGATGGTACCATTACAGAGAACACCACTCTAGACCCATCTCAAACCTACACCATAGCAGGCCGCACGGAGGTCGCTTCAGGCGTTACCCTGACCATTCCTGCAGGTACTGAAATTGTTTCAGAAGTAGGAACTGACAAATACTTAGCCGTTCTTAAAGGAGGGTCAATTGACATTCAGGGAACAGCCAGCAATCCTGTGATCATGCGTTCGAACGGAACAGCAGGCTCCTGGGGTGGTCTTGTTATTTGCGGGGACGCAACTACTACCGAAGGTGTAAATGCTACTGCTGAAGTAGGTGGATTGGTGTACGGAGGTACTAATGACAACGACGATTCAGGAGATATCGAGTACCTGATCATTAGAGATGCCGGTGCACAGATCAATGCCGATTCTCAGTTCAACGGATTGTCTTTATACGCAGTAGGTTCTGCTACCAATATCGATAACGTGGCCATCATCAATGGTACGGACGACGGTGTGGAATTCTTTGGTGGAACAGTATCTGTGAGCAACTTCTATTTAGAGAACAACGAAGATGATTCCATCGACTGGACGGAAGGATGGAACGGCACTATTAATACAGTTTATGTAACTCACACCATCGAGAACTTCTCCACAGTCATCGAATCAGACGGTGTGAACAACAACCCAACCATTAATGACCTGACTGCCATTTCTTCTACTGGTGGATTGGCCGTACAGGTGAAGAATGCTTCTGGTGGTACCATTAACGGATTTACTGCTACAGGATATGCAGATCTTTTTGATTTTCCTGGTACTTCTGGTGCAGCCGATCTTCAGATAGACGGTGAGGACGCTGACACTGCAGATGACGCTGTGTACGCTTCTTCTCAAACCAACGCCAGCCAGTTTGCCTGGGCAACCAGCACAGAGATTACAGACAATGTATTGCCTGCAAACATCGTGGCCAACACCACTTTAGATGCATCCATTCAATACAGAATTACTGGTCCTGTATTAGTGAACAGCGGTGCTACCTTAACCATTCCAGCAGGAACTGAATTGGTATCAGACTCCGGTACAGCTAATTACTTAGCCGTACTACAAGGAGGTGCTATTGACATTCAGGGTTCTGCAGGAAGTCCTGTTGTAATGCGTTCTGAAGATGGTTTACCATGGGGAGGATTACTCCTTTGTGGTAATGCCTCTACAACAGAAGGTGTTAATGCCACAGCAGAAGTTGGTGGATTGGTATATGGCGGTACTGACGATGCAGATTCTTCAGGAAGTATCGAATACCTTATTTTAAGAGACACCGGTGCTCAGATCAATGCCGATTCTCAGTTCAACGGACTGTCTCTATACGCAGTTGGAACCGGAACGTCAATTGATAACGTTGCTGTGATCGGTGGTGCCGATGACGGTGTGGAGTTCTTTGGCGGTACAGTAAGCGTTACCAACTTCTATGCAGAAAATATTGAAGATGACGCCATCGACTGGACAGAAGGATGGAATGGTACACTTTCTACTGCTTATGTAGTAAATACCATCCAGGATTTCTCTACTGGTATTGAGGCAGACGGTGTTAATGCCGATCCTGTCATCGAAAACCTCACCATGATCTCTTCAACAGGAGGTCTTGCTGTGCAGATCAAAAATGCTTCCGGTGCAACCATCAATGGATTCACAGCTACTGGGTTCTCACAATTGTTTGACTTCCCTGGAACTTCAGGACCTGCTGCCCTTCAAATAGACGGAGCACCAGCTGATACAGCTGAGGATGCAGTATATGCTTCATCTCAGACCAACGCAAGTAATTTTGCCTGGGCTACTGACGGCATTGATTCAGAAGTGCTTCCAGCCAACATTACGTCCGATCTTTCATTAGATCCTTCTGTAGAATATGTGATCAACGGGCCTGTATTGGTGAATGCTGGTGCGACCCTTACCATTCCTGCAGGAACAACTATCGTTTCCAATTCAGGTACCGCTAACTACCTTGCCGTACTACAGGATGGTGCTATCGATATCCAGGGAACTATGGACGATCCGGTAGAAATGCGTTCAAACGATGGATTACCATGGGGTGGACTACTACTATGTGGAAACGGCCCAACCACTGAAGGTGAGAACGCTACTGCCGAAGTAGGTGGTCTTGTATACGGTGGAACAGATGGTAACGACTCTTCAGGAAACATCGATTACCTCATCTTACGCGATACCGGAGCTCAGATCAACGCAGACTCGCAATTCAACGGATTGTCCCTATACGCTGTTGGATCTGGAACGACTATCGACAACGTAGCCGTTATCGGTGGAGCTGACGACGGTATAGAGTTCTTTGGTGGCACAGTAAGTGTTACCGGATTCTATGCAGAAGATGTAGAAGACGATTCAGTGGATTGGACAGAAGGTTGGAACGGTACACTTACCGACACCTTTGTAAAGCAAAACATCACTGATTTCTCAACGGCTATTGAAGCAGACGGTGCACCTGGTAACCCAAGCATTGTCAATTTCAGAGCAGAATCAACTACTGGTGGTCTGGCTATTCAAATGAAGAATGCCTCTGACGCTACCATTACCTTATGTACCCTTATCGGATATGATACTCAGTTTGACTTCCCTGGAACCTCAGGACCTGCTGAACTTCAGATCAACGGTGCAGATGCAGACGAAAATGCGACCTATAACGCAGCAACCATTCAGGAATCTGATTTCTCCTGGATCAACAACTAGAGTTTAAGTTTGTTTACAAAAAAAGCATCCTTTTCAGGATGCTTTTTTTTTGCCATTAATCTAATCTAAAATCACTCGTCGTTACTGGCAATGACCGATTCGGCATTGGTCCATTCGCTTACGGCAGCAATGGCACCTTTGGAATAGTTCACCTCGCGCAGCTTATCATCCTGCCAGAAGAACCAGGTCCCGGTCTTGACACCGTTATCGTACTGTGCCGAAACCATTTTGGTTCCCTTGGTACAGTAACTGAACCAATCACCATGTGGCTTTCCATCTTTATTGTAGAAGCCGGTCTGACTTATCGTTCCGTTCTCATGATAGTAGGTTACCTCAATTAAATCAGTGTCTTTGTTTAACTTCAACTCTCGGTTCTCTTCCTTCTGGGCATAGCTCAGGGACACACTTAACACAAACAACAACATTACAATCCGTTTCATAATCAAAGGGGTTTATTAAAATTTACATTACAAAGTTAACATTATTTTTACTTTCTAGCAACATTTACATAACGTTAATTTTACATTAGAACTGTAACTAATTCGTTTTAAGCTGTTTATATATTATACCATCTATCTGGTACGCAGTATTCAGGAAATACGTTTTTTACAGGGGCTCCTTGAACGAAATGAATTTCTGAAGCTGCTTTATTTCATAACTTTTTGGTAACATTGCGTTCAAAAGAAAAGGTGAAATTAGCGCCAGTATTTTTCATGCTATTTTAATGGATCAGCTCTACCTTTATATGCTTGCTGCTCTGGCAGTTTTAGCCATTGCCGACCTTGTTGTTGGGGTCAGTAACGATGCGGTGAACTTCCTCAATTCGGCCATAGGGTCCAAGGCGGTGTCCTTTAAGACCATAATGATCGTGGCCAGCATTGGTGTGGCGGTAGGAGCGCTTACCTCCAGCGGCATGATGGAAGTGGCACGAAAGGGCATATTTAATCCGGGGGAGTTCATGTTCAACGAGATCATGATCATTTTTATGGCGGTGATGCTCACCGATATCCTCCTGCTCGATTTCTTTAACACTCTGGGGCTGCCCACCTCTACCACTGTTTCCATTGTTTTCGAATTACTGGGGGCTTCCGTGGCAGTTGCCATCATCAAGATCTATGCAGACAGCAACCAGACCCTATTGGACCTGTCCGGTTACATCAATAACTCCAAGGCCATAGAGATCATTCTGGGGATCCTCCTTTCGGTGGTCGTAGCCTTTACCATTGGCGCGGTGGTGCAGTACGTCTCACGCCTGCTCCTCTCCTTTAACTTTGATAAAAAGCCGGTATGGCACAGCGCGGTCTTTAGCGGTTTCGCTACCACCTCCATCCTGTACTTCATTGTGATCAAAGGCTTGAAAAATGCCACCTTTATGGGCAATGGTATGCTGGATTTTGTCGTCAATAGTCCTGTTTACTTTATAGAGATCAGCTTCGTGGTGTTCACCCTGATCTCCTACATGGCCGTGAAGCTCTTTCAGGCAAAGATCTATACCATCATTATTGTCATGGGCACCTTTGCACTGGCCGTGGCCTTTGCGGGGAACGATCTGGTGAATTTCATCGGGGTCCCGATCGCGGCCTATAATTCGTACGAAGCCTGGTCTGTTAGCGGTGTGGTACCCGAAGAATACGCCATGGTGGCCTTGAGCGAGCCGGTGGCCACCCAACCCATCTTATTGCTTATTGCAGGGCTGATCATGGTACTAACCCTTTGGTTTTCTACCAAGGCCCGTGCCGTGGTGAAGACCTCGGTGGACCTCTCCCGTCAGGAAGAGGGCAAGGAGCGCTTCGAGCCTAATTTTCTCTCCAGAAATATTGTACGACTCACCATCGGATTTAACAAATCGCTCAGCCAGAACCTTCCTGAGGGCTTTAAAAACTGGACAGAGAGGCAGTTTGCCAAGGCTAAAAAGGACCCTACCGTTAAGGCGCAGGACCTTCCTGCCTTTGACCTGGTGCGGGCCTCCGTTAATTTAATGGTCGCCTCTGTGCTTATCTCCATTGCGACCTCCATGAAATTGCCCTTGTCCACAACATACGTCACCTTTATGGTGGCCATGGGTACCTCCCTGGCCGACCGTGCCTGGGGCACCGAATCTGCCGTATACCGTGTGGCAGGTGTGCTCAACGTGATCGGCGGCTGGTTCTTTACAGCCTTTAGTGCCTTTGTAGCAGCCTTTATCATGGCTTATATCCTCTATTATGGTGGTGGTTATGCACTGGTGGTGCTATTTGTGACCGCCATTGTACTGCTGATCCGCAACTATCTGGTTCACCGCAACAACAACCGAGCCCTGGAAGAAGAGGACCGATTGGAAAAGGCCGAAAGCAGCTCCACACAAGGCGTTATTCACGAGAGTGCCAAAAACATTGCCAATGTGCTTAAACGAGGTAACCGCATCTATACCTCGGCCATCAACGGACTGGCTACGCAAAACCTGGCCCTTCTGAAAAAGAACAATCAGAACATCGAACAGCTATCCGAGGAAATTGAGGAGCTAAAAGACAATGTCTTTTACTTCATTAAAAACCTGGACGACCCCAGCGTTGAAGCATCGGGTTTCTACTTGTCGGTGGTTCGTTACCTGCAGGACATGACCCAATCTCTGGAGTACATTTCCAAATCCAGCTTAAAGCACATCAATAACAACCACAAGAAGCTCAAGTTCAGTCAGATCAAAGAGCTCAAGGACATCGACGCCCATCTGGAGCAGCTCTTTAAGGACACGCAGAATGCTTTTGAGAATCGGTCCTTTGCCGAGATCGGAGCCATTATAGAAGAAAAGAACAATCTGAACCTGCTGGTTCAGGAAAAGATACAGCGGCAGGTGGAGCGCACCCGCAACGAAGAGACCAGCCCCAAGAACACGACCTTGTACTTTAGCATCTTACTGGAAACCAAAGACCTGGTGAGTGCCACCATGAACTTATTGGAAGAGTATTTTGCGGCACACGATAGTACGGTAGAACCGGCACAGATCCCTGGTGATCGCTAAGGCCACAGAGGCTCCCATCCGGTAAACTTACCAGATTGATCCAGCATCCCTATGAAGCACAGCATCTTTCTATTACTCCTCACCTTTTCTGCATACCATCAGGCCCAAACAACACTGCAGCCCGAAGAGCTGCTGGAACGCGCCATAGCCTTTCACGACCCACAGAACAATTGGCCTCAATTCAATGAAGAATTACGTATTGTCATGAGCAGTCCCAATGCTGCAGATCGCGATAGCAGGGTACGTATCAACCTACCTGCCGATCTCTTTAGCGTTGAAGCCACCCGCAGTGGTAATACCAGCTACTACCAAATGGATCGAGGGAAGTGCAGTCTGGCCTATAATGGTCAGGCACTTGACAGCACATCGGCAAAGGAGAAAGGTATGAGCTGCGAGCGGGCTTTGCTGTACAAGAACTACTATACCTACCTCTACGGCCTGCCCATGAAGCTCAGGGACCCGGGGGCCAACATCAACCACCCTGTGGAAAAAAGGAGTTTTAAAGGAAAGGAATATCTGGTGCTAAAGGTGACCTATGACCCGTCAGTGGGCAGCGACATCTGGTTCTTTTATTTGAATCCCGAGACCTATGCCATGGAGATCTATCAGTTCTTTAAACGCGATGACTCCGGAGAGCTCCTTCCCAACAGCGGAGAGTACATCCTTCTGGAGGGCCTATCCGAGGTCAATGGCATACAAATGCCTAAAGTACGCAGCTGGTACTACAATAAGAACGACGCGCTGCTGGGAACCGACACCCTGGTTAGCAACTAAAAAAAGCACCTTTGGACCAAAGGTGCTTTTCAAAAAATAACACTTAATTTAAATTACGAGCCACACATCAGACAGTCGTCTCCCTCAGAGGCTTTTGCCTGATCGATCAGGGCTTTCATCTCTTCCGGTGACAGCGGTTCTACTTCTGCGGTCTCTTCTACAAACTTAGCAGCGGTTTTCGCCGCCTTTTGCTGACGCTGCACCAGCACCTGTTGGTCGGTACTAACAGCTTCGGCAACGGGCTCCGTTTTCTTTTTGTTGTCCAGTGTAAACTTGATGGCATCCACCGCACTCTTGGTACGCAGGTAGTACATACCTGTTTTCAGGCCGCTCTTCCAGGCGTAGAAATGCATAGAGGTAAGCTTGGCCATGGTAGCGCCTTCCATAAAGAGGTTGAGGGACTGCGACTGATCAATAAAGTACCCACGCTGCCGCGACATATCGATGATGTCTTTCATACTAAGCTCCCACACCGTTTTGTACAGTTCCTTGATGTCCTGCGGGATCACCTCGATGTTCTGGATGGAACCGTTGGCCCTCATGATCTCCTGCTTCACCTGCTCGTTCCACAGCCCTAGTTCTACCAGGTCCTCCAGGAGGTGCTTGTTCACTACAATAAACTCCCCAGAGAGCACGCGGCGGGTATAGATATTGGAGGTGTAGGGCTCGAAGCACTCGTTGTTCCCCAGGATCTGTGAGGTACTGGCCGTAGGCATGGGCGCTACCAGTAGGGAGTTGCGTACCCCGTACTTTTTAACCTGCTTGCGCAGTTTGGCCCAGTCCCAGCGACCACTTAATTCTTCATCCTTCACATTCCAGAGGTTGTGCTGGAACTCACCTTTGCTCATGGGCGATCCTTCATAGGTCTCGTAAGGTCCGTCTGCCTTGGCCTCCTCCATGGAAGCCGTGACCGCTGCGTAGTAGAGGGTCTCAAAGATCTCCTGGTTCAGGGCCTTGGCCTCATCACTGGTAAAAGGCATGCGCAGCTGGATAAAGGTGTCTGCCAGTCCCTGTACACCCAACCCTACCGGTCGGTGGCGGAAGTTGGAGTTCTGCGCCTCAATCACCGGATAGTAATTGCGGTCGATCACGCGGTTGAGGTTCTTGGTCACCCGCTTGGTAATGCGGAACAGTTCCTTATGATCAAACTCCCCGTTCTTCACAAACATAGGAAGCGCTATGGATGCCAGGTTACACACGGCTACCTCATCGGGAGAGGTGTATTCCAGGATCTCGGTACAGAGGTTGGAGGACTTGATGGTCCCCAGGTTCTGCTGGTTGGATTTTCTGTTGGCCGCATCCTTGTACAGCATGTAGGGTGTACCGGTTTCGATCTGCGACTCCAGTATTTTTTCCCAGAGCTCTCTGGCCTTAATGGTCTTTCTGCCCTTGCCTTCTTCCTCGTACTTTGAGTAGAGGGCCTCAAACTCCTCGCTATGGGTATCGGCCAGTCCCGGGCATTCGTTGGGACACATCAGGGTCCAGTGACCGTCTTCCTGTACGCGTTTCATAAACAGGTCGGGGATCCACATGGCATAGAACAGGTCGCGGGCACGCATCTCCTCCTTCCCGTGGTTCTTCTTCAGGTCCAGGAAATCGAAGATATCGGCATGCCAGGGCTCCAGATAGATGGCAAAGCTTCCTTTGCGCTTTCCACCGCCCTGGTCCACATAGCGGGCCGTGTCGTTAAAGACCCGTAACATGGGCACAATGCCGTTGGAAGTGCCGTTGGTTCCTCCAATATAACTACCTGTGGCTCTGATGTTGTGTATGGACAAACCAATGCCTCCGGCCGACTGTGAGATCTTGGCCGTTTGCTTGAGGGTGTCGTAGATCCCGTCGATACTATCTTCTTTCATGGTCAGCAGGAAGCAGGACGACATCTGTGGCTTTGGGGTCCCTGAATTAAACAGGGTTGGGGTGGCATGGGTAAAGTACTTCTTGGACATGAGCTCGTAGGTCTCAATGGCAGCCTCCAGGTCGTTGAGGTGTATGCCAATGGAAACCCTCATGAGCATGTGCTGCGGACGCTCCGCGATCTTCCCGTTTAGCTTTAGCAGGTAGGAGCGCTCCAGGGTCTTAAACCCAAAATAGTCGTAGCCAAAATCACGGTTATAGATAATGGTGGAGTCCAGCTTTTCCCTGTTGGCCTGAATGATCTCATAGACCTCATCGGAGAGCAAGGGTGCCTTCTTACCGGTTCTGGGGTTCACGTAGTTGTAGAGGTCCTCCATCACTTCGCTAAAGGACTTCTTGGTGTTTTTATGCAGGTTGGAAACAGAGATGCGGGCGGCCAGTCGCGCATAGTCCGGGTGGGTAGTGGTCATGGTGGCGGCGATCTCAGCGGCCAGGTTGTCCAGCTCACTGGTGGTGACACCGTCGTAGAGGCCTTCGATCACCCGCATGGCGACCTTTACCGGGTCTACCAGCTCGTTGAGCCCATAACACAATTTACGAACGCGGGCCGTGATCTTGTCGAACATGATCGGCTCCTTTCTTCCGTCTCTTTTTACTACATACATACGTTATTAAGGTTTTAATTATTCTGAACCACCATTCAGAACAGGGGTTAATTAGTTAGCGAAGGCAAACGGGTTGCCTCCAGTTGGTTTTATTTGCTGGGCTCAGGGACCGCGAGGTGCCTGAACTATTTGTTTATGTTATTGAGTTAACCTGGCGGTTAAAAATCTGCATCGAAGGAGAACTTGTCCTTCTCCTCTTCCTTGTTCAGTACGCCTGCCTTCTGGTATTCGGAAACGCGCTTCTCAAAGAAATTGGTTTTCCCCTGCAGGGAGATCATGTCCATAAAATCAAAAGGGTTGGCCGTATTGTATTCCTTCTCGCATCCCAGTTCAGTCAGCAGACGGTCGGTCACAAACTCCAGGTACTGAGACATCAGCTTGGCATTCATTCCGATGAGGCTCACCGGTAAGGACTCGGTGATAAATTCGCGCTCGATGTTCAGGGCATCGATGATGATCTCTCTGATGCGCTCTTTGGGCACCTTGTTTACCAGGTGATTGTTATGCAGGTGCACCGCAAAATCGCAGTGTACCCCCTCGTCTCTGGAAATAAGCTCGTTGGAGAAGGTAAGCCCCGGCATAAGGCCGCGCTTCTTCAGCCAGAAGATCGAACAGAAGGCCCCGGAAAAGAAGATCCCTTCCACCGCAGCAAAGGCAATTAAGCGCTCAGCAAAGCTGGGCGACTCGATCCACTTTAAGGCCCACTCTGCCTTTTTCTTAATGGCCGGGAAATTCTCTATGGCGTGGAACAGGGTATCTTTCTCCTGCTCGTCCTTCACATAAGTATCGATAAGCAGGGAGTAGGTCTCGCTGTGGATGTTTTCCATCATGATCTGAAACCCGTAAAAGAACTTGGCCTCGCTGTACTGCACCTCGTTCACAAAATTTTCGGCAAGGTTTTCATTAACAATCCCATCACTGGCCGCAAAAAAGGCCAGAATATGCTTGATGAAGTAGCGCTCGTCGTCGTTCAGTTTGGTGCTCCAGTCACTGAGATCCTGATGTAAGTCGATCTCCTCGGCCGTCCAGAAGCTGGCCTCGGACTTTTTATACCACTCCCACAGATCGTGGTGCTGTATCGGGAAAATGACAAATCGATCTTTGTTCTCTTGTAAAATGGGCTCCATTGTATCAGACATGCGTATTCGTTTTTATAAAAGTTAATGAAAAAAATCGTGTGATTCGGGACTAACAAATATTCAAAAATGTATGGTATCCTGAAAGGTGAGAACAATAACATTGTCAACAAGTTTTTAACATCAGTAGATTCTTTCAGAGGAGCAATTTACCTTGAAACTTTTTTGTATATATTTGATATACTGTGTTTTACAATTTTTTGTTGAAAGAATGGCTGTGCGAATAAAATTGTTAAATTCCCGTTGATAGCTTGTGTGTTCTCAGGTCTTTCCATGGTCTGCAAAAGAGAAAGCTTCAACAAAACCAAGCGGTTGATCTCGTCAAAAAATTTAAGTCATAAAACAGATGCTGTGACGGGTCTTATGTCCTCTTTTTGGAGTGGTACTGCTTTGCTATGTCTTCCAGCTCCCGGTACCAGTCGGCCCCAAATTTTCGGATCAGGGCCTCCTTCACAAAGCTGTAAACCGGTACTTCCAGGGAGGCCCCCAGGGAGCAGGCGGCATCACAGATGTCCCATTGCTCGTAATTGATAGCGGTGAACTGTGAGTATTCCTTCAGGCGAACGGGATACAGGTGGCAGGAAATGGGCTTTTTCCAATCGATCTCGCCTTCATTAAAGGCTTGTTCTATGCCACAGAGGGCTTTCCCTCCATCGTCAAAAATTGTGTAGGCGCATTCCTTGCCTTCCACCAGGGGGGTCTCGTGCTCATCAAAAGGGGTGACGATGGAGGTCCCCTGCTGCTCGATGGCGGCCACGCCCTCCGGTCTTAAAAAGGGTTTGATCTTAGGATACAGCTCTTTCAGGCGCTGTACCTCCCCTTCTTCCAGGGGTGCTCCGGCATCGCCTTCCACACAGCAGGCCCCTTTGCAGGCCGACAGGTTACAGACAAATTCCTTCTCGATGATCTCCTCGGAGACGATGGTTTTCCCCAGCTGAAACATGCCCCAAAAATAACTAAACTTTATTGGTATTTGCCTTGTAGATATGCAATTATGTTAGACCTTTGCGGCAAATTTTAAAAGGGAGAAATGAACTTTAATTTCAAAGAGATATTCACCGCGTTTATGGTTCTGTTTGCCGTGATCGATATCATTGGCAACATCCCCATCATCATTGACCTGCGTAAAAAGGTAGGCCATATCCAGAGTGAAAAAGCATCACTCATTGCCGGTGCCATCATGATCCTTTTCCTCTTTCTGGGAAAAAGCATCTTAAAGCTCATTGGAGTGGACGTCAATTCCTTTGCCGTGGCCGGTGCTTTTGTTATTTTCTTTATTGCCATGGAGATGATCCTGGGCATTACCCTGTACAAGGAAGATGAGAACACGGCCATGACCGCCTCCATCTTTCCGCTGGCATTTCCTCTCATTGCTGGTCCGGGAAGCCTTACCACCCTGCTCTCTCTGCGGGCAGAATTTGCTCTGGAAAACATCATTGTTGCTGTGATCGTCAACGTTGTGGTGATTTACATCGTCCTGAAGACCTCGGCACGGATCGAGCGTTTTATCGGGCAAAACGGTATTAACATTATCAGAAAAGTTTTTGGTGTAATTTTGTTAGCCATAGCGGTGAAGTTATTTGCTGCGAACATCAAGGCACTGTTCATTTAAACATAACCTGATGAAACATCCATTATTAACTATTGATCACAAGTCAGATTTATTAGATGGATGTTTCATCCGACAATTGAAAAACAAAACCTAGTATCAGATGAAAATTGCAATCACCATCCTGAGCGTCATCGCCCTGGCACTGATCGTTTTTAACGCCACCAAACTCGATTTCAATAACCTTCTGGAAGGAGAGAGCTTCACGGCGGTACTCACCATTGTGGCCGCCCTCTGCGCTGTTTTACTGCTGCAGATCCTGCGCCTTTCCAAGAAGATCGAATCCCTTCAAAAAAAGTAGCATGGTGTACGACGCCCTTATCGTTGGTGCCGGTGCTGCAGGACTTTCCTGCGCTTTGGTACTGGGATCGGCTCGCCCCAAGGACTATGCCGCTGATAAACGCATTGGGATCATCACCCATCAGAAAAGCTCACACCTGCAGTCGGCCCTGTTCAATAACGTTCTTGGCCTGGCCCCCGGGACCCTGGGTCGGGATATCCTGAGCTCGGGAAAGGAGCAACTGAAGACCCTGTACCCGCATGTGGACCAGCTGGATAAGGAAAAGGTGAGGCAGATCGAAGCGGTGGAAGGGGGCTGGCGCATCACCACCAACAAACACACCTATCATACAGCCATTGCTGTGATCGCAGTGGGTTACACCAACCTGCTTAGTATCAAAGGGCTGGAGGCCTTTGTGGCCCCACACCCACGGGCTGCCGCAGAAAAGGACCGCATCTGGCTAAGCAATATTGACCATCTGGTGGCTCCGGGACTGTATGTGGCAGGTACCATGGCCGGATGGCGCAGTCAGTTTGCCATTGCCAGCGGTAGCGGCGCGCAGGTGGCCACTGATATTCTCACCTTATGGAACGGGGGAAAGCACAGTAAAGTGCACGATAAGATCAGCCTTTAAAGCTCCGGCTCCTCTTTACTGAGCAGCAGCACCTCCTCCACCATCAGGTCTTCACTATTGATGATCTCGAAGTACGTATTATCATCGTACAGCTGCCTGCCCAGATTGGCCTTGATCATGGTTTTGATCACATCGTTGTAGGCCACAAAGGTAATGTTGGTGTTTTCGCGTCGGTTCACAAAATCCTGGAAGCGCACCACGATATCGTCACTCACCACAAAATTATCAATGAAATCGCGCTTGGACACCTCGGCATAGGTAGCTCTACTTTTGTCCAGCTCTTCAAACACAAAAAAGCCAAAATGACCGCGGCGTGTAAGGTACCCAATAGTTTCGTTTTCCACGGCCCGGTCGATAGGTACAAACACATCGGGAATGATGCCTCCTCCACCGTAGACCACCTTTCCTTTGGGGGTGGTAAACTTCAGGGAATCGGCCGGTTGTATGGAGCTTTCATTAGAGAGCTCTCCGTTGCGTAGACGCTTGTAGTAGTCGTTGAAATAGGTACGGTTACCACTGTTGTAGGGTCGCTGTATACTACGCCCCGTAGGCGTGTAGTAGCGTGATACAGTTAGGCGCACGGCACTGCCATCGCCAAGGGCCATCTCGCGCTGTACCAAACCCTTTCCGTAGGAGCGACGTCCCACGATCACCCCTTTGTCATTGTCCTGCAGGGCCCCGGCGATCACCTCACTGGCCGAGGCCGAATTCTCGTTCAGCATCACGTAGACCTGTCCTTCCTCAAAGTCGCCCTTGCGGGTGGCAACGGTATTTTCAATGGCCCCTTTTTTGTCTTTGGTAAAGAGGATGAGCTTACCCGATTCGAGGAACTCATCGGCGATTTGCTCGGCAATGCCCAGAAAACCCCCGGGGTTGTCCCTAAGGTCCAGTGCCAGCTTGGTAGCACCCTGGTCCTGGAGGCGGTCCAGTGCCCGTTTAAATTCTTTATAGGTAGTCTCTGCAAAGCGGTTGATCTTTATATAGCCCAGCTGATCGGTGAGCATAAAGGCGGCATCCACACTTTTAATGGGAATATTGGAGCGCTTCACCATAAAAGTGAGTAGTTTCTCCTCACCAGGACGCTTTACCGTCAGGCGTACCCTGCTGTTGATCTCTCCTTTAAGCACCCCCACGATGGAATCGGTGCTCTGGTCCTTCCCGGTAAGCTCCTTGTCATTGGCCTTTACAATGCGGTCTCCACTCCTAATGCCCGCCCGCTCACAGGGGCCGCCCTCGGTGGGCTTGATCACTGTAATGGTATCTCTGTAGGTATAAAAGTTAATGCCGATGCCCACAAAATCGCCTTTCATATTTTCAGTCACGCGCTGCAGCTCGCTCTTTGGGATGTAGGTGGAATGTGGGTCCAAGTTGTCCAGGATCCCGTTTACCGTGACATCCACAATGCTGTCGGTATTTACCTCATCCACATATTCGTAATCGATGTAGTCGATCAGGCGGTTGAGCTTGTCTTTTTTGGAATTGGTGGTAAAGAGGCGGTGTTAGGGATCTGGTAAGTTTTGTTTTCCCCCGGACATCACCCCCCCCGCAAATGCCAGTCCTTTGAGTATGGGGATGTTATTTTTTCGTTTCTCCATACGTTATTTCGGTCTCTGTCATTTCCATCTCTACTTCCGCACGCCCCACTAACCGTAGTACCCTTTCGTCCTTGTAGGCCTGCGCATAGACCACCCGTACGATGCCCGCCTGGTGGATGAGCTTACTGCACTCCCTACAGGGCGAAAGGGTGATGTAAAGGGTTGCCCCCCGGCAGGAGTGGGTGGACGAAGCCACCTTTGAAATGGCATTGGCCTCGGCATGCAGGACATACCATTTGGTGTAGCCATCGTCATCCTCACAGTAGTTCTCAAAGCCGGTAGGGGTACCGTTATAACCATCTGAAATGATCATCCGGTCCTTCACCATGATGGCGCCAACCTGCTTACGCTTGCAGTGAGATAGCTTCCCCCATTCGTTGGCCATCTTTAAATAGGCCAGATCATAACGTCGTTGCTTCTCCTGTGACATGCCAGTTTTTAAATACTTTCAAACGAATATAGAATCTTGAGCTTGTAAAAACAACGCACTGGCAGTTAAAATTTTACCAAACTTTGGATCAGGCCAGCAGATCGCTCTCAAAGATCATGGGCAGTACCAGCCCAATGACTATCGAGGAAAGTACCAGTGTCCAGTCGCGTTTGGAAAAGCGGAAAAGGGTTTGAAATAAGAAGCCAAAGAAGAGCACCACAAAGACCACGATCACCTGGGCCAGCTCAATACCCAGGGCAAACTCTACGAGCGGCAGCAGCTTGTCTTCGGTCATACCGATGAACATGCGGAACTCGCGGGCAAAGCCCAGCCCGTGGATGAGCCCAAAGAACATGGAGGTGAACATGAGCAGGTTAATGTTTTTTGGCTTCACGGATTTACCCGCCTTTAAGACGTTATAAACCGCCCCGATAAGGATGGTGACCGGAATAAGAAACTCTACCAGGGTCGCATTGACCTTGACAATATCATAAGCCGCCAGAACCAGCGACAGGGTGTGCCCCAGAGTGAACAGCGACACCAGAATAAGCACGGGTCGCCAGTCTTTAAAAACATAGGGCACAGCCAGTACTATCAAAAAGAGCACATGGTCGTAGCCGTTGATGTCCAGCACGTGGTTAAGACCATAACTTACATTGAACCAAAACTCACTCATGCGTTGATTATTAGATTTGGAGCGTAAAGGTACAACTTATACGCGGTTTAATGACATACTTAACTACTCCTTCACAATTGTAAAGGCTGTTTTCTCTACCCCGGCCCCTGTCACGCGCACCCAGTACATACCACTGCTTAGCTGCTGCAGGGCAATGCGGTTCTCTCCGGACTGCAGTTGCCGTACCAGCATTACCTGTCCCAGAGCGTTACAGATCTCCATCCGGGCCATAGCCGCGCTTAAATCGATCCTCAGTTCCTCACTCACCGGATTGGGGTAATAGCGTAGTGCCATAGATTCGGTTTCCGGGGTGCTTAATGACTCTTTAAGGATGGTAAGCACCTGGTTGGTGGCCACGTCTTTGATGATGGTCTCACTCTGGTCTGGCCATACCACCTTGACCTCGCTAAGTACGGTGGCCCCTCCGGTGCCAAAAAAGGCTTCGGCGGGTTCCTGACCGTAGAGGCTGGTGCCGGCAGTAATAAGACGCATCTGGGTAGTACTACCACTGGTAATGTAGACCATTGCTCCGATCGCAAAGTGGTTGACCTCCTCGCTGCGGGGTTTGATAACGATGTAATTCCCTGGTGAAGGGGTATCGGTAAGGTCGTTCTCGTAGAGGATGAGCGGAGCATCGGTATCGGGGTTCCGCTTAAGGGTCTGCAGGAGGTCTAGATCCCCATCGCGGTCCATATCAAAGGCCAGCAGGCTGGTGGCGTTATAGGTATCCGTGAACAGGCTGGTGTTGGAAATATCCCCAAAGAGGCCATCGCCCAGGTTGAGCCATAACCGCGACTGGTCCGGGCTGTCTCTGGGCTCCCAGCCGTTGGTAACGCAGAGATCCAGCAGGCCGTCGTTATTCACATCAAAAAAGGTAGTGCCCCAGTCCCATCCCGAAGCACCCACCTGCACGTCGTTGGCCACCTCATCAAAGAGCAGGTCGCCGATGGAGGACTGTAAGTTCTTCAGGAGGATGTTATGTCGCAGGACACCGTCGTCCACACGGGAGATATTGGTGGCATAGAGGTCCATGTCCCCATCGTTATCGTAATCGCCCATGGTAAGGCCCATTTCATTATAAGCTGAGTTGGAGAGGGTCTCTTCGGCGCGGTCGGTAAAGGTGCCGTCGCCGTTATTGATCCACAGCTCGTTGGGCTCAAAATCCACATTGATGTAAACGTCCCGCAGACCGTCGCCGTCAAAATCGTAGATCATGGGCTGCCAGCGGTACTGGAAATCGGGACCGATGAGGGAGCTGATGCTTTTATTGACAAAGGCGCCGGTAGTGCTGTTTTCAAAATAGCTAACGGGTCCGCCCCATATGGAGACTATGAGGTCCAGGTAGCCGTCGTTGTTCAGGTCGCCGGCAGATAGCCCCCCTCCGGCAATGCTCAGGTTGGTATCGTACTCGTCCCCCACTTCCAGGCCAATATTGCGGGCGATCTCGGTAAAACTGCCGTTGCTCTGCTGCTGAAAGAGGTACAGCGTAATAGGCTGGTTGCACCCCTCGAGGTAGCAGTCGCTGATGGTCACCAGGTCCAGATCGGCATCGCCGTCGTAATCGAACCACAGAGCGGTACGGGTTCGTTCAAGAGCATCCAGTCCCAGCTCTGCTGAGCGATTGGTAAAGCTACCATCACCATTGTTCACATACAGGCGGTTGGGGATATTGGTCTCTGTACAGAGAAAAAAATCCAGGTCACCATCGGTATCATAATCGGCAATAGCAGCTCCATGACCATAGAGGTAAGCGATGCTTTCAATATCGGTAATGCCCTTTTCCTGGCTCACATCGGTAAAGGCGGGCCACTGTGCTGACAGAAGTTGTGGGAGACAACAGCAAAACAGAATCGCGAAACGCAGGCCATTCATAAGGCAAGGCTTTGGTAGTGGAAATATAGGAAATTAAATTAAAGACATGATTGAAGGGACCTGTAAGTTGCGGATCGTAAGGCGTGAGTTGTAAATCGTTATTCGTAAGTCGGGATGACTATTGACTATTGACCATTGACTATTGACCATTTACAACTCACGATCAACGAATCACGAAAGCTTCCGAATAATAATGTTTGTCAGTTCGAGTCTGCCTCGCCAAAGTGAAGTGACGACGGGGAACTTAACAAAGTTCTTAACTCCAATCCACATCTCGATACTATTTTTCTATCGAAAAATCACTCGATGTGACATCCCAGGTTTATCCTGTATAAAGCTCAAAAACTGAGGCCATTTTGACTAATTTTCAGCTGCATTGGACTTGAAATTCCGGCGAACAGCCGGAAGCCCGCTGCTGTCAGTTTAAGAACAACGAGCGTTAAGATTTTCTGAAGCCTTGGAAGACTAAACACCTTGTCAGTTCGAGTTTACCTGCCGAAGGAAGGCCTGCCTTCGGTAGGTAGGTGATCCCGATCCCGATGGTCCCGATAGCCATCGGGATCGGGAGTCAAGGGTCAATAGATACTTCTAATCCTTTTTGTCATTTCGAATCCCGAGAACTCCAGGGAAGCAATCTATCAATGCCATGAAATCAGATTCCTTCAGTCATTAAATTCCTTCGGAATGACATTTCAATTGTTTTTGCTTGCCTTGCAATGCGAGGCAGAACAAGCAAGTGAGGGGTGCAAGAATTGTTTATAATTGCGAACCCTAAAGCATTGATAAATAGTTGTTTACCAGCTAAAGGTAAGAGCAGATCAACCTTTTTTAACCCTTACGGCATTCATCCCCTTCAAGCCCTTTTCCAGCTCATAGGTCACCTGATCACCTTCCTTGATAGGTTCCAGCAGGCCATTGATATGCACAAAAAACTTATCGCCAGAGCCTGAATCGTTGATAAACCCGTAGCCCTTATCATGGTTAAAAAAGGCCACTACGCCGTGTTTCTCAAAATTGCGATCGCCCTTTTCAGTCTTAGGAATGCTGGTTTCTATGGATTCCGGATCTATGGCCTCGCGCTTCGATGGATCCGGTGGGGTGTCCGTGAGATGACCATTCTCGTCCACGTAGGCGATCATATCTTCAAAGGCACCACCCTTGGAGTTGGCTTTGCGCTCTTTCTTTCGTTGTTCCTTTTCCTTCCGTTTTTGTTCGCGTTTCTTTTCGCGTTCCTTTTTGTTAAAAGACTGATGGGATCCTGCCATAAAAAATTATAATCGATTGTTTTAATTAGCGTTTTCGTCGTTTATTGCTTCTTCCTGAAGTATTTCTATTCTTATTCCTGTTGGCGAAAAATTCTTGTTTGCGTTGCTGCTTTTCCTGTTCAGCCATCTTCTTTTCATCGGCTGTCATAGGACTGTCCGTCTGTGGGTAGGGGTGCTCTTCTACTCGAGTGATGCTTTTGTTAATGAGCTTTTCAATATCCCGGACATAGGCATTCTCTTCGGGCTCGCAGATGGAAATGGCGATGCCCTCTTCTCCGGCACGCCCGGCACGTCCGATTCGGTGCACGTAGGTCTCTGCCTCGTTGGGAATATCGTAGTTAATGACGTAGCGCAACTTGTTGATATCGATCCCTCTGGCTGCAATATCGGTAGCCACCAGCAGGCGCGTATGCCCGATTTTAAACTGCTTCAGGGCCTTCTGGCGCTGGTTCTGATTTTTTCCACCGTGAATGGCGGCGCAGTGAATGCCTTTCTTTTTCAGTTGGCGTGCAATGCGGTCGGCTCCGTGCTTGGTGCGCGAGAACACCAGTGCCTGATCCAGCTCCGGATCCTTGAGCAGGTGTAGCAACAAGTCTTTTTTATGGCTTTTATTGGTCATGTACACAAACTGCTGCAGGGTTTCGGCCGAGGAAGACACCACATTGGCAGCTATTTTCTCAGGATCGTTTAAAATTTCCTGAGACAGCTTGACAATGGCTTTGGGCATGGTGGCCGAAAAAAACAGGGACTGCCGTTGTTTGGGCAGTTCGGACAGCAGCTTTTTAATATCGTGAATAAAGCCCATGTCCAGCATGCGGTCGGCCTCATCCAGTACAAAATACTTCACCTGCTTCAGGGAAATAAAGCCCTGACCCATGAGGTCCAGGAGGCGCCCCGGTGTGGCCACCAGTACATCCACTCCCTTTTGCAGGGCCCGCTCTTGCGAGTGCTGTTTCACCCCTCCAAAAATAACCGTACTCCTGATAGGAGTATGTTTGGCATAGGCCCTGAAATTATCTGCGATCTGAATGGCCAGCTCCCGGGTAGGGGTCACCACCAGAGCAGAAATAGGAGGGGTTTTCTGCTGTTTGTTGCCTTCCTGCATCATCTGCTGGATGATGGGAATGGCAAAGGCGGCCGTTTTTCCGGTACCTGTCTGTGCACTGCCCAGCACATCCCGTCCTTGCAGCACAGTGGGAATGGCTTTGGTCTGTATGCTTGTGGGTTCTGTATAATTCTTTTCTTTAAGGGCTCGGAGTATGGGTGGGGCAAGTTGTAAATCTTCAAACGTCATGTATGCGGTTTCTGTCTAAGTAATTCTGGCGAAAATAAGGATATCCCAAGCATTAATGCGCCTTTCTGTCAAGTTTATGCCCTCAGCGGGCCAAAAAACCCGTATTTGTGTAAAAATTGACGCTTCGTTCTGCGGATTTACAAAGAATAAGTATCTTGAACAAATTACTTGTAAATACCACCACTATGAAAACCACATCCCTTTTGGGCAGCTTTTTGCTCCTTGCCATGATGAGCCTGGTCAGCCCTTCTGTGTATGCCCAGGACAAGAGTTCTGAATTCCTGATCGAGTCCAGCAGCCTCAAAGAGCTTAAAAAATACAAATGGAAAGAGGTGACCAAATACTTTAAGGACTTCGATAAGAAAGAGATCGTCAGCGTTCGCGTCAAGTACACAAACACCGCCGAGAAACAGGATACCAAAGGGCAGATTGCCGATTTTAACATTGCTGTTTCGGGAGAAGCCCGGCACGCGAAGGACCTCACCCAGAAAATGGAATCCATCCTGGAGCTGCTTACGGGGAAGTTTTAGGACGGATGGTCGTTGGCAGTGAGCAGTAAATGGTCAACACACCTGGACAGAGGTCATTGCAAGGAAGGTAGTGAAGAGGCAATCTATTGGCACCCTGAAAACAGATTCCTTCAGTCATTTCATTCCTTCGGAATGACGCTACCATTGTCATTGCCCCCCTTGACGAGCAAGGCGGGGAACTTGACAAAGTTCTGAACTCCAATTCACATCTCGATACAACGTTCACTTCGTTCACGCCACCAGACCGATTACTGGTCTGGCAGGCTCGATGTGACACCCCCGGTTTATCTTTTATAAAGCTCAAAAAATGAGGCCTGTTTTCACAACTTAAAGCATTAAAACATATTATTCAGTACTTTTAGACCAAACACATTCTGGCTCTTGATCAGTATTTTCAAAACACTAAGACGACGGCTTATGGCAGAAGGCAACAGCAAACGCTATTTTAAATACGCTATTGGAGAGATCGTGCTGGTGGTGATCGGGATCCTCATCGCCCTGCAGATCAATAACTGGAACGAGGAGCGCAAAGCCACGATGGCTGAGAACAAACTCTTAACCGCTCTCAACCGAGAATTTAAACTCAACCGCCAGGTTCTGGCAAACGACATCAAAGATCTGGATACGACCATCCATGCCTTATCAACGATGCTAAAGATAATGAGCAACGACATAAACACGGACTATCGGGGCAAACAGTTAGATAGCCTTCTGATACTCTGTATTGCCAATTACCAGTGGGAGTCCTCGGATTTTGCACTTAAGGAACTGGAAACCTCCTCGCGATTTTCCGAATTACAGAATGAAGCATTAAAACCGCTTATTTACGATTGGTCCAGGCATTTACGACAGATCGACAAAAACAGTGGGGAATCTTATAAGAGCTTCGATTACCTGCTTAACTATCTGAAAGCGCACGGATCATTGCGTCAGATGGACCTCTACGATAATTACCTTTCAGAAGGCCCCTCTGTATTACGCGCAAACAATGACCATCTGCTCACAGATCCGATCTTTGAAAATGCCATCGACGATTACATCGTCTTTACACGTCAACTTCAGGAAAGCTACGTGCAGGCCGTTGAAAAACTGGATAAGATTATTGAAGTAACAGAGTAAATTCCACACACCTTAACACTGTCATCCTGAACTTGAAATTCCGGCGCACAGCCGGAAACCGCTGCTGTCAGTTTAAGAACAACGAACGTTAAGATTTTCTGAAGCCTTGGAAGACTAAACACCTTGTCAGTTCGAGTGAACTGCCAGTGGCAGTTTGTATCGACCAGCCTCGCCTTGCTCGTCAAGGCGGGGAACTAGACAAGTGTTTATAAATAAAACCTACAGCAGTGAAGGTCTTTCCCACCTTGCCAGCACGGCTGGTTCTCATTTTACAGGTTCAATCATTGCCCTAAATTGTTCCCATTTTTGAGGATCCCCGTTAATTTCAAATCGATTTGAATCTTTGAACAGTGCGGTTATCCCACCAACACCGGCACCTATTGCACTAAAGAAAGGGATTCCCACATAATATCCTTCTTCCACTGCAAAGCCATCCCCAGTATCATTGCCAATTGCAAAAATCAAACCAACTGCAGCGCCTACTACAGCCCCTTAAGCAAAATTACTGCCCACCGATCGTTTTGTTTTTATGCTTCCGATTTCGTTTAATGCAAAACTAATCGAGTCCTTAGCTTTTTTTAGGGTTAGAGAGTTGTTGTCGTGTGAAAGAATTTTGCCTTTGCCTATCTTATTGCCTTGCGAATCATATATCCTAACAAATGAATTGGATTTGATTTGAGAATGTGTGCTTATGGTAAAACTGATACACAAAAGGATTGATGTTAGACAGACGAACTTCGTAATTCATTGATATTTAGTTAGTTCTATAAGTTACCACTTTTTTCTTTATTGAAATTCCATACTAAAAACCATGTGGGATTGTTGTGGTCTTTGAAGACGAAGCTGAAATCGAAGATGAAGACGAGGTGGAGTTGGCAGCCGCAGCTAAATCTATGTTAGAGAAGGAAGTAAGCGAAGGTGTATAGCCAGAAAACCTTAAACTAGTCTGTGGGAATTCTTATTCAGAAGGAACTAAGGACAATCATTTTGATTCAAATCAATCACATAACCCTCAAAACTATTGTTACCATTGTCTACACCTTGTATATAAATACAATCGTCTTCTGAGTTTTCCTGAATTTCTAAGATCCTTTCATATTCATCAGCTGAAATAAAGGCCAAACTCGCACAGGCATTACCCAAACCTTCACAATCACAGTCCTCTTCTGAAAAAAGGATGGTATAAGGGAAACAAGGTCCACTGATATCGAAAATACCAGAAAAATCAGCTGAATCATCAAAAGCACAATTAACTAAAGCCAGGAAGCTAAAAAACAGAAAGACATACCTCTTCATAATTGTCTGATTTTGAGTTAGCTTACACAAGATACGCTTTTTTGTGTCAATGCGTTTTATAGTGATATCAGACCGATGCAATAGTAGCTTTCTTTTAAAACAAAAGCTCAGCTGGTGAAAGAGAAGAGAGTAGAGAAAAGAGAGAAGAGACTATTCAAGAACGGATGATCCAGTGGATCATTTGGCTTGAATACGGTATGGATTTATAACCTACCGGTCGAGGCATGACTTGTAATGCGAGGCAGTCAAGATTCAATTGTCAAGAGTCAAGAGCCCGCCTTTGCGGCGAGACAGGTCGAGGCAGGGAATCACGAAAGCTCCCGAATAATAATGTTTCTCAGTTCGAGCCTTCCTCGTCAAAACCAAGTGACCTCATGGAACAAGACAATCACTACATCTCCCATTTAACAACCAATGCTTACAGTTAGGTGATCATTTGTTACTTGAACCTTAGCATCATCTCTCGGCTAATCTTTATTGGTTACAATCATTTCTAATCGGTAGTTAGCCTTTTCATTTCTGCGTGCTGCACTGCGCATAAGATACACCCGAATAGTATAGTTGCCGCTTTTTTGTAAAACACCCTCGTACTGGTTTTCATTGATGGACCCGTTAAAAATAGCTTCATACTCTTCATTTGGCTCCATCACATTGAAGTAATTTGCGCCATTATCAGTTGCCATACTAACATTAATGTACTGACCTTTCTTTACATTCAGCATATAGTCAATAGTTTCATCCCCAGTAATAGAGGCTTCAATAGTGGCGCTGTTGGCACCTTTTTCAAAACGCACTTGTTCCTTTTTGATATCCTGTGCTATGACGCCGTGAATAACTGTAAAACCGAATAGGGCTGATAATAAAACATATTTAATTGATTGGGGCATTTGATTAATTTGAAGTTTTTGTTTCATGAGTTAATAGTTAATAAATAACCTCTTGAAATTACAAAAAAGTCCTTATTGTTCTACCAACCATTGACTTAGTTTTTGAGAAACTCAAAATCGCATCAGATAAAGCCATTTTTATTCGTAATTCGTAATTAGTGAATGGTAACTGGTCAGGATGA
>CAWZYX010000029.1:0-28766 GCA_963966315.1 uncultured Winogradskyella sp.
TTATTTAAGATTGATGGTATGCCCACCTATCACCTGGCCAATATTGTCGATGACCATTTAATGGGTATTTCCCATGTTATTAGGGGTGAAGAATGGCTGCCATCACTCGCACTCCATTTTCTTCTTTACGAGGCGTTTGACTGGAGCCCTCCAAAGTTTGCTCACCTCCCTCTTATTTTAAAACCTGTTGGTAAAGGAAAGCTGAGCAAACGGGATGGTGAAAAACTTGGTTTTCCTGTTTTTCCGTTAGAGTGGAAGGACCCAAAAACAGGTACTATTTCCAGTGGCTACAGAGAAGATGGGTATTTTCCTGAAACCGTTGTTAATTTTTTATCACTTCTTGGCTGGAGTCCGGAAGATGAACAGGAAATATTTAGTCTGGAAGAGTTGATTGAGGCTTTCGACTTGGATCGTGTTCACAAATCAGGAGCTCGCTTCGACCCTGAAAAAACCAGGTGGTTTAATCACCATTATCTTCAAACAAAGCTCGATTTAGAGCTTGCGGTACAATTCAAAAATATGCGACCGGAGCTGAGTTCTGTAGACGTCAATTACGTTGCCCTGGTTGTGGGGCTAATTAAGGAGCGCGCCTCTTTTGTGAGAGAGTTTTGGGACTTAAGCTCCTATTTTTTTCAGGCACCAACAGAATACAATCCTAAGGCCCTGAAAAAAGCGTTTAACGAAGACACGTCAGATATCTTGCAGGAAATTACCAACATCGTCACAAGGACGCAAGCGTATAACGCTCATAACCTGCAGACGGAAATTAAGAGCTGGATCACCGATCGGCAAATTGGTTTTGGAAAAGTGATGATGCCTTTGCGCTTAGCGCTCGTGGGAGATCTCAAAGGGCCGGATGTGTTTGATATTATGTTCATGATCGGAAAAAATGAATGTGTGAAACGCATTGATACCTTAATTCAAAAGTCTCAGGACTGAATTATCTTATCCGCCGTAACATTTTCCTGTTTTTCGCACTAATTATGATGCAGGTCTTTTCATTGAAACTTTTCAATTAGCGAAGACGAAAAACTGCATTTATAACTGTATCTTTAAGTCTGCATTATTAATCACAAGCTTCATTAGTGCCATGAACTACTATTTATTTCCTGTAATTTTTTTAGGGCTGGTTATTCTCATTAGCTGCTTTTTCATCGTTAAACAACAGACTGCTGCCATTATCGAGCGCTTTGGCCGTTATCAAAGCATACGGCAATCGGGGCTGCAAATGAAAATACCGCTTGTAGACAGAGTTGCCGGTCGTTTAAGTCTTAAAATCCAACAACTGGATGTAATGATCGAAACCAAGACACTTGACGATGTATTTGTGAAGATCAAGGTTTCTGTACAATATGTAGTCATTAGAAGCTCTGTCTATGACGCCTTCTATAAGCTCGAATATCCGCATGACCAGATCACCTCCTTTGTCTTTGATGTGGTCCGTGCCGAGGTGCCAAAAATGAAACTAGATGACGTCTTCGTCAAAAAAGACGATATTGCCATTGCCGTTAAGCGTGAGCTTCAGGAGTATATGTCTGAATATGGTTATGACATAATTAAAACCCTCGTTACCGATATTGATCCGGATGCACAGGTAAAAGCCGCTATGAATCGCATCAATGCGGCCGAGCGGGAGAAAATTGCGGCGCAGTTTGAAGGAGATGCGGCGCGCATTCTAATTGTTGAAAAGGCCAAGGCTGAAGCCGAAAGTAAGCGTCTTCAAGGTCAGGGTATCGCTGATCAAAGAAGAGAAATCGCTCGAGGTCTTGAAGAATCTGTTGAAGTTTTAAACAAGGTGGGTATCAATTCTCAGGAGGCATCAGCATTAATTGTTGTGACTCAGCATTACGATACTTTACAATCCATTGGTGAAGAAACCAATAGTAATCTTATATTGCTACCTAATTCACCACAAGCGGGCAGCGATATGCTCAATAATATGGTTGCTAGTTTTACAGCCAGTAACCAAATTGGTGAGGCCATGAAACAAGCAAAGAACAAAAAAGGAGAAAATGAAGATTAAAACACTTATTTCAAGTATTATTTTACTTATCGTCGTTTTAGGCGGTCATGCACAGACAAAAGAAGGTGCTATGCAAGATGCGAAGCTGGCAGCTCAGGGAAGTATGTCTGCTGATTACGAATCAATAATAAAGTATTCTCTTCCAGAGATCATTGAGCTGATGGGCGGAAAAGAGGCTGCCAAAACAAGCATCTCTGCAATGTATAAATCCATGAATGAACAGGGTTTAGTCTTTGAAAAAGCAGAAATTCTCGAAGTCTCTGATATAGTGCAAGAACAGGGGCAGTCGCGATGTACCGTCAAAAGCTACAATGAAATGACCATGACAGGGCAGAGGCTTAAATCAACAAGCTATCTTTTAGGTATATATAACGAAGACGACGAACACTGGACGTTCATTGAGGCCAAACAGCTGCAGACACCACAACTGGTCAATCAAATACTTCCGGATTTTGAAACCTCTCTAGATCTTCCAAAAGATGATGTAGAAATTGTTCCTATTAAAGAATAGAGCGAAAGCGCTTATTCAATACTTTGGGCTTCTTTAACAAGAAGCGGACTTTTATCATTCATTGCCTTTTCAATAAAGCTGTTTATAGCTTCATTTCGGACGAGACCATTTTTTAGTTGTTGCTTTAGTACTATCATTGTAGCCACTCTGGTTCCCACTTTTTTCACGGCCGTACCAAAAAGCTCTTCTAGCTCCTCGTAACTGATCTTGGGAGCTAGAGAAACGAGTTCATCCCTCATTTTCTCTTGCTTTTCCTCTGGTAGATTAGGGTATTTTTTTCCAAATTGCTGCAGCAACTTAACGGCTGATTTTCCAGGTTGATCGGGCTGTGTGCTTTTCTTTTGAGGCTGATGCAAATTCTTTTTTTGTCCGGTCCACCCGTCTCTAAGGCCAACCGTTTTATTGAATACCAAAGCCTCGGGTTTCGAATCGTCATCCACATTAAAATAGCCCAAACGCTGGAACTGGTAATGGTCTCCCGGACGAGCCTGTTCCAGACCTGGTTCTAAATAGCCAGTTTTGGTCTTTAAAGAATTAGGGTTTAAATGTTGCATAAAGTCCTGATCCTTATCTTCATCGGGCGCTTCGTTCATAAACAAACGATCGTATTCTCTGACTTCGGCCTTTATGGCGTGACCAGCGGAAACCCAGTGAAGCGTGCCCTTTACTTTCTTATCCTTATCAGTGGTGTAAGTGCACTGGACTTCTATCACCTCTCCCATATCATTTTTAATGACCTTATCTGCCCTTATTATGTACGCGCTTTTCAATCGTACTTCCCCACCAAGTTTAAGTCTAAAGTACTTTCGGTTTGCCTGCTCTCTAAAGTCCTCCTTCTCAATATAAATCTCTCTGGAAAAAGGAATTTTTCTCGTTCCGGAGTTCGGATCCTCGGGATTATTTTCAGTCTCAACCCACTCTACCTTGCCTTCGGGGTAATTAGTAATGACAATTTTCAAGGGGTTGAGAACAGCCATAACTCGTTGTGTGGTCTTGTTCAGGTCTTCCCTGGCACAAAACTCTAATAAGGCAACGTCAATGACATTCTCTCTTTTAGCAACTCCCACTTTTTCTATAAAGTTTCTTATGGAATTAGGCGTATAACCTCTTCTTCTCAAGCCTGAAATCGTTGGCATTCTAGGGTCATCCCATCCATTGACAATACCTTCTTGCACCAATCTCAGTAACTTACGCTTGCTCATTATGGTATAACTAAGATTAAGTCTTGCAAACTCCCGTTGTTTTGGGGGTAAAGGTAAGGTGTCACGACTGTAGTTATGCACGTGGTCCCGGAACCAATTGTAAAGAGGACGGTGTGGTTTAAACTCTAAAGAACAAAGTGAATGTGAGATCTGCTCTATGTAGTCACTCTCACCGTGGGTCCAGTCATACATAGGGTATATGCACCATTCCTTTCCGGTTCTGTGATGTGATGCGTGTAATATTCTATACATGATAGGGTCTCGCATCAGCATGTTGTCATGAGTCATATCAATTTTCGCCCTCAATACATGTGCACCTTCTTTAAATTCACCAGCTTTCATTTTTCTAAAAAGCTCTAAGTTCTCCTCCACACTGCGATTTCTGAATGGACTGTTAGTTCCTGGTTTAACAGGTGTTCCCTTTTGTTCTGCAATGGCTTCTGATGACTGGCTGTCAACGTATGCCAGACCATCCACGATAAATCGCTCAGCCCAATCGTACAATTGCTGAAAATAGTCCGAAGAGTAACATTCCTCAGCCCACTGATAACCCAGCCATGAAATGTCCTTTTTAATGGCATCGACGTACTCCTGCTCTTCCTTGGCCGGATTGGTATCGTCAAATCTCAAATTAACAGGCGCATCGTACTTTTCACCAAGCCCAAAACTAATGCCAATGGCTTTGGTGTGTCCAATATGCAAATAGCCATTGGGTTCAGGAGGAAAGCGAAACTTAAGCTCTTCTCTTCGAAGACCACTTTTAAGGTCTTCCTCAACAATATGCTCAATGAAATTAAGTGATTTTTCTGTTGCCGACATGAAGTTCTTTTCTAGCTGTGATAATGAAATCAAAATTAATGAAATCTAATATTTTCAAAGTATTTTTATGCATTCTTATTAGAAATATTGCATTTGATGAAACAGCTTAATTACAATTGTCCAAAATGTGGGAACAGGACCTATCAAACAGGTCAAATGCGGGCCACTGGTGGCCTTTGGTCCAAAATATTTGATGTACAAACACAAAAGTTCACTTCCATAACCTGTGAACGCTGTACCTATACCGAGTTTTTCAAAGCCAAAACCAGTGCTATGAGTAATATTTTTGATCTATTCACCAACTAAATGGGCACTATCAAATTAGAAAATATACGTGTTTATGCGTATCACGGCTGTCTAAGAGAAGAATCCATCATTGGTAGTGATTACCGGGTAGACCTTACGGTAAAAGCCAATCTAACTATTTCTGCACAAACTGATGACTTATCAGACACGGTTGATTACGTTTTGCTCAATAGTATTGTAATTGATGAAATGAGCAGGCCCTCTAAGCTACTTGAGCACGTCGCTCAACGCATTATCGACCAGGTCTTTACACGATCATCACTTGTAAGAAAAGCAAAGGTTACCGTAAGTAAAATCAACCCGCCCATTGGGGGAGACGTACAGCATGTTTCGGTAACGATGACTAAATCCAAAAAAAGCAAGTGAAATAGCATCCTAGATTTATTTTTTTTACATTTGCCCAACAATCAGGGCGTCTTGGCCGAGTGGCTAGGCAGAGGTCTGCAAAACCTTTTACAGCGGTTCGAATCCGCTAGACGCCTCAAAAAAACCCGCAAAAAATGCGGGTTTTTTTATTTCAGTCAAGTGATTCAAAATAACTGATCATTTTAGCGACGCTCAACGGGTCCTCAAAATCCACATTGTTTTCCTTCTTGTATTTATTGAACTCTTTTTTGTGTTGAGGATATAGTTTTTTAAACTGATTCATGGATTTTAGAATGGATTCGCTCTGTCCTTTGATATAACGGTATTGATACTTCAATTCTGCAGAATATAGTTCTGGTAATTGCAAATCGTAAAGAGCGCCCTTATCTTGAACTTGCCCAATTGTTACGGGGCTACTTGTTTGCGAAGAACTTCCGTAGGGATTTCTGTTTTCAGTATTGGATTTGAGGGTACATTCATAATCCACTAAAAGCCTGAGTTCTTCTTTGTTAATGAGGCTTTCACAAAACTTCCCGTAATAAGGAATTAATTTTCTTCCCTTTACATAAATGGTGTCAACCTTTTTTACATAGGATAGTGTTAACGTGGTGATCTGACCATCTCTTTTGATAACAACCTCATTGGTGAGAGCATTATAATTAAGTATATCGGCTGTCTTTTTGCCATCATTCAATAATATAGTTCCCTTTTGAAATGTATCGAATAAATAATGTCTGGATGGGCTTTGAGTCATTGCAAGACTGCATGAACAAATAGCGATGACACTTAGAAAAATAGTTCTCATTAGTGTTATTTTTTTGAATTACTTGATTAACTTAACTCCATTACCATAGACAACTTATAAGCCTTTTGGAATTTTAACCCTCTCAATTTGTTCTTTCCCTTCTTCATATACCTCGGGAAACAAACCTTGAACCAACAAAAGCACACCAAATCCCAAAATAACCAGTGCTACGATCTTTTTAGTCTTGTAAATACGCTTAGGCGTTAATCTGTTCTTAAGGCGCTTTGCGGCGGCGATCTTAAAGAGGTCTGTTATAAAATAAGTAATGAGCATGGTGCTTATAAATACCAACACGCCGTTCTCAGAGGTGGTTATGGACGTGCCAATAACTATAAAGCCCAGCCAGCCCAAAAGCACTCCTATGTTGATGAAATTGAGTAAGAATCCTTTAATAAACAACTTACCGTAGTCTTTTTGAATCTTTACCCTCTGGTAATCTCTTACAATTGCCCTGAAGGATTTAGACGTTTTAATGAATGAAATGATTCCATAAACTATCAGTAGTACTCCTCCAAAAACCAGAAAATTTGGGTCGTCCTTTATTTTATCAAGTAATCTATTCGTGCTAAAAAATGCTAGTCCAATAAACACAACATCAGCAAGAATTACTCCCAGATCAAACACCAATGCACTGGTAAATCCTTTGGTGGCACTGGTTTCTAGAAGGACAAAAAAAACAGGTCCAATGGTGAAAGCCAAAAGAATTCCGAACGGAACCGCTGCTAAAATATCATCTAGTAACAATATTGAGGGTTTGACACAAAAATAAGAAAAGTGGAGGCTTATTCCATACGCCTTACCCTACCCCCAAGCACTCTCTTTTCATCTATGACCTTAGGATTCCCATAAACATAGACATTTCCTCCCGCCCTGATTTTTATATCAAGTCGGTCTTTGCAGTTTACGTATATTTCACCTCCTGCCTGAATACTTACTTCGCTGAAGGACGTCTCTAGGTCTTCGCCTTGAAATACACCTCCTGTGTAAACAGAAACATCCTGGTTAGTTGAAGCTCCCTTAGCAGTTATAATCCCCCCGGTGATTGATTTTATATTTGCATAAGTAACTTTTAATTGGGCTTCTATTTCAGCACCTTCCTGTGCCTTTAAATCAATTTCATACTGATCGATAAGATCCCTTACCTTTATTTCGGACCCTTCATTAGCATCAATCACATCAATTAATTTGTAGAATAAGGTGACATATACGTCATCTCCATCAAAGGATTTCTCCGGGTTCATTCTAATCTTTAAAGTTCCGTTACGATTTACCAGCTCCACATCATTTCTATGTACACCGGTAATTTGTATTTGATTAGAATCTGACTTGACCATTTCAACATTGATAAGATCATATACCTTCACAATATTAAAATCGCCAATGGTTTTTTCTACTGTCTCCTGAGAGAACGCTAAAAAACAGTAACATATCGTTAAATAGCTGATTATTTGGTGTTTAAACATATAATTATGATTCTTCATGATTGACTTTATTTAATAGATAAAAATCCAAATGTTTTCTGATAAGATCAGTACTTTTTACCTTCACAAGCACCTCTTCGCCTAATTGATAGGTGTTTCCAGTAGAGCGACCAACTAAGGCAAATAAATCTTCGTCGAAATCATAACGATCATCCGTCATATCTCTGACACTTACCATGCCTTCGCATTTATTTGATATAATCTCCACATATATACCCCAATCGGTAACGCCGGAAATAACTCCTTTGAAGGAGTCGTCAATGTGGTCCTGCATGAACCGGATCTGCATATATTTAATGGAATCTCGCTCAGCCTTGGTTGCTAAATATTCCATATCGCTTGAGTGCTTGCATTTTTCCTCAAAAACCTCCGCTTTTGGTGATGACCCACCTTCTAAATAGTGTTGTAATAAGCGGTGTACCATAACATCCGGATACCGTCTGATGGGTGATGTGAAATGGGTATAATAATCAAACGCCAATCCATAATGACCGATGTTATGAGTGGTATATTCCGCTTTACTCATGGATCTGATGGTTAAAGTATCCACCAGGTTTTGCTCTTTTTTACCAACAACTTCACTTAAGAGATTATTGAGCGAATCTGAAATATTTTTCCTGTTTGAAAAATTAAGTTGATATCCGAATCTACCAACCACATTTTGAAGCTGAAAGAGTTTCGCTTCATCCGGTTCGTCATGAACTCTATAGACAAAGGTTTTTTTTGGGCTTTGCTTTCCAATATATTCAGCCACCTTTCTGTTGGCCAGGAGCATAAATTCTTCAATAAGCTTATTTGCTTCTCTACTGGTTTTAAAGTAAACTCCTGTAGGATTAGCTTCTTTATCTAATTCAAACTTTACTTCTACTTTATCAAAAGAGATAGCGCCGGACTTCATTCTTTTAGTCCTCATTTTCCTGGCTAAACGATCTAGAATCAATATTGCCTCAGCAATTTCCGGTTGGGTATTGTATGACTTTCCTGTAAGAGAAACATCCTTAGGTATATTTGTGTTTACCTGTGAGCCTCCCTCAGAAGACATATCGAACTTCAAATTATTATCGATAACAGCCTGCGCTTCTTCATAAGCAAATCGAGCGTCTGAATGCGTTACAGTTCGTCCGAACCATTGCTGCAGCACTTCGCCCTTTGAATTCATTTTAAAAACTGCCGAAAAGGTATATTTATCTTCGTGTGGTCTCAGTGAACAGGCCTTATTAGAAAGAATTTCAGGAAGCATGGGTACTACCCTGTCAACCAGATACACCGAAGTGGCGCGTTCATATGCTTCATCGTCTAAAATTGTATTATATTTCACATAATGAGATACATCGGCAATATGAATACCAATCTCATAAACACCCTTACCTACTACTTTAAAAGATAAAGCATCGTCAAAATCCTTGGCGTCCTTAGGATCTATAGTGAAAGTTAATTCCGGGCGCATATCACGCCTATTTTTGATCTCTTTATCCTGGATACTGGTATCAATACGATTCGCATATTCCTCTACTTCAGCCGGAAATTCATACGGCAGACCATAATCTGCCAGAATCGAATGTATTTCGGTATTGTGTTCTCCAGGTTTTCCCAACACCTTTAAAACCTCACCATAGGGCGAATCGGCATTCTCTGGCCAATCATTTAACTGAACCAATACTTTATCCCCGTCATCAGCCTTTTTTGTTTTAGAAATTGGAACAAATATATCTTTATACATGTTTCGACTGTCTGGAACCACAAAGGCATAATTTTTTAACAATTGAATCGTTCCGACATAGTCGGTTTTAGCACGTTTTAAAACCTGGGTTATTTCTCCCTCGATGCGACCGTTTTTTCGACGTTTATAAGGATAAAATTCAACCTCATCTCCATGCAAAGCGCGATTAATATTATTTGAAGAAACAAATACATCCTCAGAAAAATCATCTGAAATGATGTAACCAGATCCCGTAGCAGACAGATCCAAAATACCCTTGTGATAGGAGGCGTTTTTAATTATTTTGTAATTACCTCGCTCAACTTCTTCAATTTCACCTTTCGATTTAAGTTGTTGTAGTTTTTTAATGATCTGATTGCGACTACTAGTATCATTTACATTTAGGATTGACGCAATCTGCTTGTAATTGAAAGACTTGTTCCTATCTTTTTTTAATATGTTAAGAATGGTGTTACTGAGATTTGAAATTCTCCTTTTGGAACTTCGTTTCTTTTTTCTGGGCATACTTTGCAGATAGTTCTAGTTACAATTAAATATCTGGTATTTAATTTCCAACAAAGCTACATCTAATAAAAAGAAGGCGAAAATCTTTAGAACTAAATAATTAAAGAGTATAAGCTCACCGTTTTTTAATTATAGTTCTATTTTATAATTAATTTTTTAATTGATTTTCCACGATCAGTCAGGATTTCTATAATGTAAAGGCCAGTAGTAAAATCTATACTACTAACAGTTTGTTTATTTGAAGATAAAATAAACTGTCCTAGATGATTATATATATTTATACGCTTTAACTGCGCACCATTTTTTAAATCAAGTCTAAATGTATCCCGAGCGGGATTTGGATAAATATTAATATTCTGACTTAATAAGAAATCATTATTAGATAATAAGTTAAATACATCATAAGCTCTTACATGACCTGCGTCATTATTATTTCGGTTTGCTCCGATGAAAATAGTCGACCCATCTGAGGCTAGATCTACCGATCTACCTGAAAAATCACCTACGAACTCACCATTTATATTCATACCTACCTGTAGCCAATTCCCAGATTCATATTTATAAATTCGCGTGTGACCTCTAGAGCTTAAATAACCAGGAGAGCTCAAAGCTAAAATATCTCCATCAGCTGATAGACTCAAAGACCAACCTGATAAATCCCCTCCTGATTCACCCTTAATATCATCTCCTATTTGTACCCAATTACCAAACTGATTTTCATATACCCTTACGTGACCTGATGCACTCCCATTAGCATTGTTAAAAGGTGCTCCTATTGCTAGAATCCTTCCATCAAAAGAAAGGCTAACAGCTGAACCGAACTGATCACCAGACGCCTCCCCATTTAAATCCTGTCCTATCTGAACCCAATTACCTGATTGGTTTTCGTATACCCTAACATGGCCTGAATCATTTCCATTACTATCATTAAAAGGTGCTCCAACCGCTACTGTATTTCCATTTAAGGACAAACTGACTGAGCTTCCTGAAAAGTCATCTACACCTTCACCATCTATATCCTGGCCTATCTGAACCCAGGTACCGGACTGATTTTCATAGACTCTTACATGACCTGATGCACTCCCATTAGCACTGTTAAAAGGACCTCCAATCGCAATTATTTCACCATTAGACGATAAGCTAACTGCAGTACCAAATCTATTAAACGCTGACTCACCATCTATATCCTGGCCTATCTGAACCCATGTACCAGACTGATTTTCATAGACCCTCACATGACCTGAATCATTTCCATTACCATTGTTACGAGGAGCACCTATAGCAAGAACATTACCATCTGCAGAAATACTAACAGACAGACCTGATCGATCGCCTATGGCTTCACCACTGATAGTTGTTCCTAACTGAACCCAGGAGTTTAACTGGTTTTCAAATACACGCACATGTCCCGTTGCGCCGTTATTTGTAGGTGACCCTATAGCTATTACTGAACCATTTGAAGAAGAGCTTACAGACCATCCTGATTGATCGCCTGGAAATTCACCATCTATATCTTGGCCTATCTGTTCTTGACCAAGAACAAACAATGGAGATAAAAGAAATATAGTATATAGCCTCACAGATATTGATTTGTATCCATATAAATTTATACTAAATAGTGTAGCCGGTAACATTTTATTAAACACAAAGAAAAGCTTTTTTAAAATCAAATCCACATTATCAACAATTACATCATTAACAGTTATTTTCTTTTAAAAATTTATTGAATAATGTATATTATAATGGTGTGTTAATAGTGATTAAAACTTTAGTTCAAATACTTTTGAAAATAGAAAATTTACAATTTATCAATCTGTTGTTAACACTAAATTCATATTGAAACTATTAATTTTCAAGGCTTTTATATTTTTAGTTAACAATTGTTGGAACTCAAATTGACAGTCTCAAGTTTAAATTAAAAATTTTAAAAAGTGTTAAATTCTAGTAAATTAATGCTCATATCTTTTATGAAAATAAGTGCATCTAAATTTTCATATGTCGATCTTGTTTTTGTTTGAAAATTATTCTGACATTCAAAAAAAATATTCTTATCAGTTTTAAACAAATATCAACAACTAATAAAGAGAGCTGTTAACTACGTGTTTAATTTGTAAATTTGTTTCACTATAAACAAATTGAAAATGACTATTTCAATAGGCAACGATCATGCAGGTCCAGAATACAAAAAAGCAATTGTAAAGCATTTAGAATCTAAAGGGTATTCCGTCAATAACTATGGAACAGATACCTTTGAATCTGTCGACTATCCGGATTTTGTTCATCCTGTGGCTAAAGATGTCAATGAAGGAAAAGTTGATTTTGGAATTTTGATATGCGGTTCAGCTAATGGTGTTGCTATGACAGCTAATAAGTATCAGAATGTTAGAGCAGGAATATGCTGGATGAATGAGATTACTGAACTCATTAGACAACACAATGATGCTAACATCCTTTGCATCCCAGCAAGATATACTGCCATTCCACAGGCTATAAAAATGGTAGATACATTTCTAAATACTGCTTTTGAAGGGGGACGTCACCAGAATAGGGTGGATAAAATTCCTCTCAACTGTTAGTACCATTAGTTTATTGGTATGCGGCACTCTCACAAACATCATGATGATTCTTCTCATGAACTAAACAGTCGTAACTTACTTATATCGATTGTTCTTAATGTCTTCATTACAATTTCTCAAGTAATTGGAGGGATTGTTTCAGGTAGTTTGGCTTTATTGAGTGACGCTCTTCATAATTTTAGTGATGTTCTTTCGCTTATCATAAGTTTCGTTGCGAATAGGCTGGTTAAAAGAAAGGCTTCTTTAAAAAGAACTTTTGGATATAAGAGATCGGAGATAATTGCAGCATTCATCAATGCATCTTCCCTTATAGTTATTGCCATTCTATTAATCTTTGAGGCAATTGAACGATTCAGTAATCCTCAGAATGTAGAATCGAATCTCGTTATATGGCTATCATTAATTGCAATTTTAGGCAATGGATTTAGTGTATTGCTTTTAAAACGCAATTCAAAAGACAATATGAATTTAAGATCGGCTTACCTGCATCTGTTGACTGATATGATGGCTAGTGTTGCGGTTTTAATCGGTGGCTTACTAATGAAATACTACGAGGTGTACTGGGTGGATAGTTTATTAACTTTGGTTATAGCCATCTATTTGATTGTTATGGGATATAATTTACTGGTAAGTTCACTAAAGGTTCTCATGTTATTTACACCAGAGGAAATCCCTGTTTCAGATATCGTTAACGATATTGAAACAATAGAAATGGTTAAAAATGTTCATCACCTACATGTATGGCAGCTGAACGAAGAGGAAATACATCTGGAGGCACACATCGATTTTTATAAGGACATCAGATTATCAGAATTTGACAACATATTATTACACATTGAACAAATAGTGAGTTCAAAATACGAAATCAATCACGTAAATATTCAACCAGAATTTGGTAAGTGTGATTCTAAAGAGGTGATAGTCCAGGACTAAGAATATGCTTGTAAAGGAGATTAAAGAATTTAATGAGTTATCAACTAGGGATTTATACAAAATCCTTCGACTTCGGTCAGAGGTGTTCGTTGTTGAGCAGAATTGTGTTTATCAGGATTTAGATGGTAAAGATTATCAGGCGTTTCATATGTTGGGATACCATGATAACGATCTGGTGGCTTACACAAGAATCTTTAAGCCCGGAGATTATTTTAAGGAAGTTAGTATTGGGAGGGTAGTGGTTTCCAGTATTCAGAGAGGCTCTGGCTTTGGATATGAAATAATGAAATTTTCTATTGATTTCGCAACTAAAAATTGGAGCGCTTCAGGACTAAGAATTTCGGCACAGACGTATTTGACAAGATTTTATAACAACTTAGGTTTTCAACAAGTAGGGCAGGAGTATCTGGAGGATGGTATTCCCCACATCAACATGGTCAGGAACCAGATCAACTAGAAATTTGTGTAATGACAATCTCTACTCTGCGATCAAATTCAGGTTCTCCACCTAATGGAAATTGATGACCCAGACCTTCAATTTCCATGCGTCTCGGGTTCACACCTTTATCCTTTAAATAATTGTAAACTCTCTGAGCTCTGGCTCTGGATAAATTCCGCTTATCCGTTCTTCGATTTACCGCATCTCTCGTTCCATATGTACAACAAACATGTCCTTCAATTCTAAAATGAATATCCTTGCGTTCTACAAGTATTTCAGCCATTTCATCAAGAACGACCTTAGATGAAGGCATTATATAGTCATAACCAAGCTTAAAGAGCAAATTATCGATAAGAATTTTGTCTCCCACCTTTAATTCACCAGCAAGTCGTTCTTTAGCACTTTCGGGAGTTTTTTCAACTCTTACACGAGGGGGATCATAAGGATAAACGATAATTTCAGCTTTTCTATTGAGACCTCTGATTTTTTGAACATCCGTTTCCTTGATGATCTTTAGAAGGATTTTTCCTTTTCCGTCCACGTTAGAAATGAGGTTTTCGTCAAACTCATTCGCAGAAAACACCTTCTTAATAGATTGTGCACGTTGATCAGAGAGGGTTAAGTTATAGTCATCACTGCCCCGATCGTCAGTAAAGCCGTAAATCTCGATTCGCTCTATATCAATAGTATCAATTTCTGACAAAAATAGAAGAAGGCGGTTCTTTTCAGTTTCCAGGATGTCGTATTTATCAGTCTCGAAATAAACCTCGTGCTTAACTATTTTTTGACATAGGGCAAACTGAAAAAAGCATAACATTATGATGGTAAGCTTTTTCATGGCTATTTAATCAATCGAGTTAAATATAGATAATTTTAAGATTTACCTCAAAATATTCTGATATTCGGACTGATTTTTAAGAAGATCGGTTGCTTTTATAACCTCTGTGTTGTTTTGTGTATAATAATTGTAAACTCCCTCACTGTAGAAATAACGTTTGATAATTTCATCTGTGAGCAACCTTACGAGCTGGTCTTTATTGTCGTCAAGAGATTGGCTTTTAAACTCCATTATAGATAATTTTATACTTTTGATTTCATCTGAAAGTTTTGTAGCCATCTCTTCTTCCTCAGCTTTTTCCATTAAAATGTTGAGAACTGTTTCTGTCTCCGTTTGATAATCAAAATTCGAAGAAGCAACAAATGACTTAAACGATTTGAAGTCATCATTATTCAACGAAAAATCGTTCAAATTAATAGTATCATTGTTGTAGAAATATGACGTGGCATAGTCAAAGATCAATTGTTCTCTTAGAAGCGCTGTACTGATAGGCGTGAGAGCACTTTGTTTTATTTCGATATCGGGTTGAACACCGCCTCCGTCATAAACTGTACGTCCGTTTTTGGTTTGAAAAGCATTGTAATTTTCCTGTTTAACCCTGGTCGCATTACCTGCTTCATCTCTGTTCCAGTAATCTAAAGCCTGGATGCAGCGCCCCGATGGTGTATAGTACCTTGAAATAGTAATTTTCATCTGAGTACCATAAGCCACAGGTTTTGGTCGTTGAACTAAGCCTTTACCGAAGCTTCTCGAACCAACAATAACAGCTCTGTCCATATCCTGAAGAGCTCCGGAAACAATTTCACTTGCCGAAGCTGAACGTCCGTCAATTAACACAACGACGGGAATATCCACATCCACGGGTTCTCTTTGAGTAAAATACGTTTTGTTATACTTTTCAACCTTTGATTTGGTGGTAACGACCAACTGATCCTTAGGAACGAAAATATTGGTCACATTAACGGCTTCGCTCAATAGCCCTCCCGGATTTCCTCTGAGGTCGAGTATCAATTTTTTTGCCCCTTCTGCTTTGAGCGCTTCTAAGGCATCTATGGTTTCTGAGGAGGCTTTTCTATTAAATTTCCGCAGTACAATATACCCCGTGTCCTCATTAACCATTGAATAATATGGAACTGCATGAATTTCCAGGGATTCTCTATTAATCGTTGCTGTGAACTCCTCGTTGTTTCTCAAATAAGTAATACTTACAGAACTTCCTGCAGATCCCTGTAATAAGTTGGCAGCATCATCATTAAAATCTTTGACCATAACATTGTCGATTTTAATGATCTCATCACCAGCTTTTATCCCCGCTTTGTCAGCTGCGTAATTTTTGTAGGGCTCAATAACGATCAGCCGATCCTTTTTGGTCAAAACCTTAGCTCCAATTCCTGTGTAATCCCCTGCCGTATTTATTCTTGAAGCCTCTACGTCCTGTTCATTGTAAAATTGTGTATATGGATCTAAATCCTCAAGCATACTTTTAATGGCATTGTCCATTAATTCTCCCGGATTGGTGTCATCAACATAGTTCATATTTAACTCCTTAAAGAGTGTCGTAAAAATTTCAATTTGTTTAGCTATTTCAAAAAAGTCTGTATTGAATTTCTTTACGCTCGTAAGTGATACCGTCCCTGCAACTAGTGCAATGACCGCAATGGTAATTCTGGATTTCATTTATTCTTTAATTGATGTGATAAACTTTTCTAATAAGCGCTTCATGTGACTGTTCATTTTTTCAAACGAAGGCATTTCTTTACCAAGGTACAAAATCATAACAGCGAAATCTCCTTCTATATTGTTAAAAACCATTGGTTTGTTCAAACGATAAGCTTCACGAAGCAGTCGTTTAATTCGGTTTCGATCCGTTGCTTTTTTATAGAGTTTTTTACTGACAGAAACACTCGCTATAATTCCTTTATGGGTTACGAGGGGTGTGCTCTGGTAAATAAGCTTTAATGGATAAAACGTAACTGATTTTCCTTCCAGAAAAAGCCGTTCAATTTGTGCTTTGCTTTTTAATTTTTCTGCTTTGGAAAATGTGTAATGTTTCATAGTCTAATTCGGGTTTTAAAACAAGCCCCTTCTGCCTATGATAAAAATCATGTTTTAAGCTTCTTTTAACTGCTAACTTACAAGTTGCTAACAAATCCAGATGCCATATGGGACATCTTCATGTAAAAAAACTTGATCGCCCTAAAGATAAAGCATTATACATACACCATTTGATTCAGGATCTGGAAGTTTTTGATTCCATGCTTCAGGAAGGGCGATTCGAAAAATTACCTATCCGAATTGGTGCAGAGCAGGAATTTTGCCTGGTAGATGATCACTTTTATCCCGGAAAAAACAGTATTGAAATTCTGGAGGCAATCAACGATAGTGACTTTACTACAGAGATAGGGAAGTACAATCTTGAGTTGAACTCATCGCCACTGAAACTCACCGGCAATTGTTTTTCACAATTGCATCAGGAGATTAAAGAAAAACTACTCATTGCCAAACAAATAGCGGCTGAGTACCACACAAAAATTATACTTACAGGCATCCTCCCAACTCTGAGGTTGAAACATATTTCCGAGAAATACATGACCGACAAACCTCGTTATCATGTGCTGAACCAGGCTCTCAAATCTTCGAGGCAACAGGATTTTCACATTCATATTAAAGGAGTTGACGAATTGAATTTACTAAACGACTCCGTGATGCTTGAGGCCTGTAATACCAGTTTTCAAACACACTTGCAGATCGACCCGGATAATTTTATAGACCAATACAATTGGGCGCAAACCATTGCAGGACCAGTTCTCAGTAGTTGTGTAAACTCACCTATGTTGTTCGGACGAGAGCTTTGGTCTGAAACAAGAATCGCCCTCTTTACTCAAAGTATCGACACACGATCAAATTCATTTATTCATAATGAAAAGGAAGCAAGAGTCAGTTTTGGATACGACTGGGAAAAAGGAAAAGTGTCAGACATTTTTAAGGATAACATCGCACGCTTCAGAAGCCTCTTGTCTTCAGACGAACTCGAAGATAGTAAAGCCCTACTAGCGTCGGGCAAAACCCCCCATTTAAGAGCATTGAGCCTTCACAATGGAACTGTCTACAAATGGAATAGGGTCTGCTACGGGGTGGGCAACAACAAACCTCACTTAAGGATCGAATGCCGCTACATTCCGGCCGGACCTACTTTATCTGATGAAATCGCCACCATGATGCTTTGGGTTGGACTTATGCTCGCACAAAAAGACGGGTTCCAGGATATTTCGGAGAGGCTACATTTTAAAGATGTAAAAGCTAATTTTTTTAAGGCGGCAAGACACGGTATGGAGTCTCAGTTTATTTGGTTTGGTAAATGTGTATCAGCGAAGGAACTATTAACGGAAACTTTAATTCCACTTGCGCGTAAGGCTTTGGTTGAGGCTCATATTGACCACGCGGAAGTAGATCATTACCTGGGAATCGTCCAGTCCAGAATAAATGGAATTAATGGTTCGGAGTGGATGATTAAAAGCTATAGAAACCTATTGGCAGACCAAACCAATTTTGAAGCACTTCAAAATATTACAGACCATATTGAAGAACATCAGCTTGAAGATGATTCTGTAGCATTCTGGAAGATTCTTCATCCCCATCATGAAAAAAGACCTCATGAACGCCGCATCGTTAAGCACAATATGAAGACCAGGATCTTACTGGTAGACGAAGAGGATAGCCTGGAGCTTGTATATCACCTGATGCAGTGGAAGAACATACATCATTTACCGGTCATTAACAGAAAGAAGGAGCTATGCGGAATGTTAAGCTGGACAGATCTTATGAATAGAGACGATGACCAAATGAATATTCCGGTCAAGGATGTGATGTCTACAAACATCATCACTATTTCTCAGGAAAAACCACTAAAAACAGCTGTGGATTTAATGAAGCTGCATAACATTAATTGCTTGCCTGTTACCAGAAGAAAAGAACTATTAGGAATCTTAACCTCAAATGATCTGAAATAATGCCTCAAACAGAATGCCTTGTGCTCGAAAAAGAGATTCAAAATAAACGAATTATACATCATGTTAAAGGTCGTGAAAAGGGCCCTATTCTTGTTTTTTTTGGGGGAATACACGGAAACGAACCGGCAGGGGTGTTAGCACTTGAAAAGACGCTAAAATTATTGGACCCTAAAGAGATTAAAGGAGAGGTTATTGGCATTTATGGAAATTTAAAGGCATTAAAGCAAAAAAGACGATTTTTAAATAAGGACCTAAACAGGATCTGGACCACAAGTCGCGTTAAAGAACTCAAAACAAAGGCCTTATTATCAGCCGAAGAAGAGGAACAATCCGAACTATACGATATTATTGTTGAGATCCTAAGAGGTAATGATCAGCCCATTTATTTCATCGATTTTCACACAACCTCCAGCCCAACACTCCCGTTTATCACTATTAATGACGCGCTCATTAACAGGGATTTTTCCATGGTTTTTCCCGTTCCGATTGTTTTGGGTATTGAAGAGTACTTGGAAGGACCAATGTTAAGTTATCTCAACAAAGAAGGGTACGTTTCTCTGGGTTTTGAGGCAGGGCAACATGTAGACCCCTGCTCTGTCACCAATTGTGAGGCTTTTATTTACCTAAGCCTTGTAGCTACCGGCTCTGCACCTATGGAGTCTTTTGAGCGCTATCCGATCTATTACAAAACCCTGAGAAATCAAGCCAGAGGACTCAGAGAAGTATTTGAGGTGATGTATAAATACGAAATAAAGCCCTTTGAAGACTTTAGGATGAACCCGGGTTTTGTGAGTTTTCAAAAGGTCAAGAAAGGCGATGAACTTGCTGTGTCAAATGAGAAAATTATTCAATCGCCGTACTCTGCCCGGTTATTTATGCCGCTTTATCAAAAGGAAGGGGAGGACGGCTTTTTCATCATTAAATCCATACCTAAATTCTTTTTAGAATTATCAGCACTGTTAAGAAGATTCAAGGCAGACAGTTTACTCACATGGTTCCCAGGGATTTCATGGCAAAGCAAGTCGGAGGGTGTCTTGCGGGCAAACCTGAAGGTCACCCGCTATTTAGCCAAATCAATTTTTCATCTGTTTGGTTACAGAAGCAAGCAAATGGATGAATCGCACTTGTTGCTTTATAATCGAGAACGCGTTGCTCGTACCGAACTGTATAAAGATAGCAGCTGGTTAAAACATAAATAAACAAAGTGCACAACCCACTTTATTTGTTTTTATTATTCTCCCTGTTTGCATCTGCCATTAACTGAGACGGATCTATTTCAATTGTGGAAACGGGCTTTTCTGTTTTGAATGTATAAGTTGGGAATGCCCATGCCCAATCAGAAAGAACAGTTGCTCTCGTTGGCTTTATTCCCCTCATCATTTGCAGGGGAATATAAAAATCTTCCTCACTACCATCGGTATAGGTCACGCGAATGTCTAATGGCATAGGCATTAAACCAATGCGCTCCAAAGTTATAGTGGTGCCATTCACTGATTTCACCCCATAATCTATTTTATTAGTAGTTTGAGCGAAATCAATAAGATACCATTCTAACTCAAGACCAGAGACTTTTTCTGCCGTTCTAATAATATCATTTGGAGTTGGGTGAGTAAACGAAAAGTCTGTAAAGTATTTTTTTAGGGTTGTTTTCAAATGATCGTTACCAATGACATATCCAAGCTGTGCTAAAAACACAGCTCCTTTACTGTAAGCAGAAATACCATACGAACGGTTAAATGCATATCGGTCTGCCTGAGTGGTAAGTGGCTGCTCCTGACCCGAATTGGCAAGATAGATGTAACCTCTGTAAGAACCGGCATTTGGATTTTCAGAATTGCGGTCCATTACTATATTCATAGCATGTGCTGAAATATAACTAGTAAAACCTTCATCCATCCATTCATGACGAGCTTCGTTTGTGGCGAGCACAAACTGAAACCAGGAATGAGCTAACTCATGAGCGGTCACACCAACCAGACTGGGAAACTGTCGTTCTCCTGTGATTAATGTACACATCCCGTATTCCATGCCTCCGTCACCTCCTTGAATTACAGAGTACTGTTCGTACGGATAAGGCCCAATGTTCTCATTGAAATAACTCATGAGTTCGGCCGTTTTTGGCTGAAGTTTTTTCCAGTTATCCAAATACTCTTGATTCATAGTTTTCTTGTAATAGAAATGGAGGGTTGGTCCGTTTTCCATTTCAAACGTATCATGGACAAAATCCGGATCTGCCACCCAGGTAAAGTCGTGCACAGCAGGCGCTATAAAATGCAAGGTTTTTTTACCGTTTTTTACAGGACTTTTGCTTTGCAAATACCCTGTTCCCCCAACAACGTAGTCTTTGTCGATGGTAAGCCGTACATCAAAATCACCCCAAACTCCATGAAACTCTCTTCCGATGTACGGATCGGCATGCCAGCCCTCGAAGTCATACTCTGCAAGTTTGGGATACCACTGCGTCATTGACAGGGCAACGCCCTCATCATTGTTTCGCCCCGACCTTCTTATTTGAAGAGGTACCTGAGCGTTAAAATCCATTACCAAAACCGTCTTTTCCCCAGGATTTATGGGTTTATCGAGAATTACCTCTAAAACAGTACCTGCAACTTCATATTCAAGTGGTATCTCATTCTGCTTTAGTGAATTAACGTTTATATATCCTATTTCTTCCGGAGATAACTTGCTAATGCGGTCTCCAACCCTCGCATCGGGATCGCTAATGGTGCGGGAGCGAACATCCATTTCGCTACCCGGTTGAAATGCGTTGAAATAAAGGTGGTAGAAGACCTTATTCAATACATCAGGGGAATTGTTGGTATAGGTAAGGACCTGATGACCTGTATACTGATAGGTGTCTACGTCCATATCAATTTCCATTTCGTAATTTACATGCTGCTGCCAGTAACCGGGATATGGCTCCTTGTTCAGTTCATTTTGAGCAGATAAAGCAAGTACACTGAAAAGCAGGACGAGAACAGTTAGAATAGGGTTCTTCATTCTTAAAAAGCGGGTATTTAAAGTTTTGATGCTACAATTAGGGCATTATAGGCATTAGCTATTTTTCCTGTTTTAGATAAAGTGTTAAAGGCTCTAACATCAGATGCATCTCCCCCTACTATAACCTGAGTATCCAAGGACAAACCTGAATCGAGGATGGCTTGTTTTACTTCTGCAGCGCTTAATTTTGGATAATATGATCTTATGAGTGCTGCAATACCAGCAACAGCAGGTGCTGCCATGGAAGTTCCTCCTTTAAACATGTAATCATTTTCTGGGGTTGTAGAGTACACCTGAGATCCCGGAGCAAAAATGTCTACATTGTTCTTTCCGTAGTTGGAAAAACCCGAAACCATTTTACTGCCGTAACTTGAAGTTAATGAACCTACTGAAATGTAATTGTTTGCAACCTCATTTCCGTTAATATTGTCTGCAGGGTAATTGGGTTCCACGTCAATATCATTACCGTCGTTGCCGGCAGCATGAACAATTACTACGTCTTTGCTCTCTGCATATTTGATTGCATCGCGAACCCATTCACTTTTTGGCGAAAAGGACTTTCCAAAACTACCATTAATGACTTGGGCACCATTATCTACCGCATAACGAATTGCTAAGGCAACGTCTTTATCGTACTCATCGCCGTTTGGTACCGTTCTTATGGACATAAGCTTAACGTTGTTGGCTACTCCATTCATACCTATTCCATTATCTCTTTCAGCAGCAATGATACCTGCAACATGAGTACCATGAGACTCTGTAATTTTTACCGGCATTACATTTCCATTTCCATAGACTCTGTCACTGATATCATTGATATCATCTTTGGTGGTACGTCCTCTGAAGTCTGGATTAAGATTGTAGTTTAAACGGTCGTTAATATCCTCTAAACCTGAATTGATCTCTTTTTTGGCATCACTCACTGATTCTAGCCCATTGCTAAATAGATATTGCATAAATTGTACCGCTTGGGATACTTTTGGATCATCTGATTTAATAGCAGCGACATCCTCTGCCGTATAGATGTCTTTTTTCAAGTGTTCAGTGAGAATTTCATCGGCATTATTGAGTTGCTGACTAATCTGGCTGTACTGCACTTGATACGATGAATATTTTTGATATTCTGCATCAAGAAGTTCTTTTGCCTCCTGAAACCTTGGATCGGAGGAGTCCCCACTGGCGATTAAACGCACATATTCCAGTTGCTCGTTGTAGGCGTCGCCTAAGAAGTTCCAACCATAAACATCATCAATATATCCATTATTGTCATCGTCTTTTCCATTCCCGGGAACCTCATCCTCATTGATCCAGATGACGTCGTCAAGATCTTCATGCTCTATATCGATTCCAGAATCAATAACGGCCACGATAACAGATTTCCCTTTTTTTCCTTTGATGATTTCGTCATATGCTTTTTCAACACTCATGCCGGGAATAGTGTCTTTTGACAGATCTAAATGTCCCCAGGATTTTTTTTCTTCTTCAGTTAATTCCTGGACTTTTAGCGGAGAACTGTCAATATTTTCCAGTGGAGTTGAAATAATGGTGCTACTGCCACATCCCATGAGCAGAACAAGACCTAAAAGTGATAAGCACTTACTAATTGTGTGGTTCATATAATTATAAATTGAATATATCTTTACAGCTAAATGTTTCATTTAATCGAACACCTTTCTCGGTTTGCTTCAATGTGATAATTTCGTTGTGAGCATCATGCTCCAGAAATAAGTAAAAATTTTCGTTTGCGGCCATATTTAGAAAGTGCTCTTTTTCATCAAGGGTAATCAATGGTCTGGTGTCATAGCCCATCACATATGGCAGGGGTATATGCCCGGCTGTTGGAAGCAAGTCTGCCATAAAGCAAATGACCTTATCCTTGTAACGGAGCATCGGGATCATTTGCTTATCTGTATGACCATTCGCAAAATAAATATCAAAACCAAGAGAGGAGTTTCTAAGAATGTTTCCTTTTGGTAATTCAGTGAACTTCAGTTGCCCTGACTCTTCCATGGGAAGAATATTTTCTTTTAAGAAAGAAGCCTTTTCTCTTTTATTAGGTTGTGTGGCCCACCTCCAATGATCTGCATTACTCCAGAAACTGGCATTTTTAAAGGCAGGCTCATATCCCGTATGGTCTTTGTTCCACTGAATGCTTCCTCCGCAATGGTCAAAATGCAGATGGGTCATGAACACGTCTGTTATATCATCTCTGTGGAAACCGTATTGCGCAAGGCTTCTATCAATGTTGTCATCCCCCCAGAGATAGTAATAACCAAAGAACTTTTCACTCTGTTTATTACCCATGCCGGTATCGATTAGAATAAGACGTTGATTATCCTCAATAAGCAGGCACCTGGCAGCGATATCAATCATGTTATTGGAATCGGCGGGATTGGTCTTGTGCCATAAACTTTTTGGCACCACACCAAACATGGCACCTCCATCCAACTTAAAATTACCGGCTTCAATAGGATATAAGTTCATAAGAAGTGCAAAATATAAAAAAGCAATAAAAACTAATGAAGCCTTTAGATTTTATTGTGATTTAACCGAGTAAAAAAAAAAGATTATTTTCGAGGTTCATTTTTTAATAACGTCTATTTTAGACCAGTTATATGATCGAGCTTGCAGGGATTATTATTTTAGGAATTTTGGCTCAATGGATGGCATGGAGGCTAAAGATTCCGGCAATCCTGCCGCTTATTTTAATTGGCCTGCTGGTTGGTCCTATTGCTGCTGAATTTTTTACGGAGGACGGTAGCAAGTGGATCGAACCCATTTGGAATGGTAAAAACGGGCTTTTTCCAGGAGAATCACTTTACAACTTTGTTTCCCTAGCCATCAGCATCATACTTTTTGAAGGAGGCTTAACACTTAAGCGAAATGAAATAAGAAATCTTGGCCCGGTAATTACTAAATTAATTACTGTTGGGGCCGCGGTTACTTTTTTCGGCGCAGGTATTGTGGCCCATTACCTTTTTGGTTTGCGCTGGGACCTTTCATTTTTATTTGCGGGTCTTGTTATTGTGACAGGGCCAACGGTCATAACCCCCATATTGAGAAATATTCCCCTGAAAAAGGATGTTTCCACAGTTTTAAAATGGGAAGGGATTCTAATTGATCCCATAGGTGCACTGGTTGCCGTACTCGTATTTGAATTCATCAGTGTGGAAGGCGATAGCGGCTTTACCCAGACAGCTTTTATTGAATTTGGAAAGATTGTTCTTTTCGGAACCACTTTTGGCTTTACGTTTGCTCACGGCCTTGCTTTTGCCATCAATCGGAAATTTATCCCTCACTATTTGCTTAACGTAGTTTCCCTTTCAGTTGTTTTACTGGTTTTTATTGAATCTGAGATATTTGCACACGAGTCGGGTTTGCTAGCGGTAGTAGTAATGGGGATGGTACTGGGCAACATGAAACTTGAAAACATTAAAGAACTTCTGTATTTCAAGGAATCATTAAGTGTTCTCTTAATCTCTATACTTTTTATTCTCCTCGCGGCGAATATGAATATAGAAGATTTAATGCTTTTGTACGACTGGAAAACATTGGCCCTTTTTGGAATAGTGGTGTTCATCATCAGGCCTTTGGCGGTTTTTGTGAGCACTAAAGGATCTAACCTTGCAATAAATGAACGCATTTTTATAAGCTGGGTGGGCCCAAGAGGTATAGTGGCGGCTGGAATCGCCTCTCTTTTTGGTAGTAAACTTATTGCTAAAGGGGTGGAAGGCGCAGAATATATTACCCCTCTGGTGTTTATGATTGTATTGGGAACGGTACTTTTAAATGCAACCACGGCGCGTTTGTTTGCAAAATTAGTTGGGGTTTTCTTGACCAAGTCGGAGGGTGTTTTAATAGTTGGTGCATCAAGGCTATCGAGAATAGTTGGAAAGTACCTGTTTGAAAACGGTCGTCATGTCGTGCTTATAGACAGTAATGAATCCAACATCAATAATGCCAAAAAACTGGGCCTAGAAGCCTTTACTTCGAATATATACTCAGATAACCTCGCTGATAATATTGAGTTGAATGATGTCGGTTTTCTTCTGGCCTTAACAGGAAACTCAGAAATCAATAAATATGCCATCACTAAGTATGGAGCCCAGTTTGGCGAACATGGTTCTTTCCGGTTGATGTCCCCAAAAGAGCAATCCGGAGTAGAAATGCTGTCTGAAAAGGAAATATTTTCTCCTTCTGCTAACTTCAATATGCTGATGAAGATCGTGGAAGAACATCCTGCTGTGCACGAAATCGAAATTGAAGATCACAAGCATTACAACCAGCTTCTTTTAGACTTTTCAGAGTCTCAGGATCGAGCGGCATTTTTTCTAAAAGATCAAAAAGGAGAACTTCATGTCATAAATCCTTCGCTCGAAATTAAAGCAACAGCAGAAGATAAATACAATCTGGTGTATTTAGGAAAGCCTCTGGCGTCTTGATTTAATCGTTAAGCTTTAAAACAGCCATAAAGGCTTGTTGAGGTATTTCTACATTACCCACCTGACGCATACGCTTTTTACCTTTTTTCTGTTTTTCAAGAAGCTTACGTTTTCTTGAGATATCGCCACCATAGCATTTGGCTGTCACATCTTTTCTGAGTGCTTTAATGGTTTCTCTTGCTATGATTTTGGCACCGATGGCAGCCTGAATTGGAATATCAAATTGTTGCCTTGGAATAAGCTCTTTTAGTTTCTCGCACATTTTTTTACCTATGGTATAAGCATTATCAGAATGTACCAGAGCAGAGAGGGCATCGACGGTTTGCCCGTTGAGCAAAATATCCACCCTCACCAGTTTTGAAGAGCGCATCCCAATAGGAGAGTAATCAAAGGAAGCATATCCTTTAGAAACCGTTTTAAGACGATCGTAAAAATCAAAGACTATTTCTGCCAGTGGCATATCAAAACTCAATTCTACTCGTTCAGTAGTGAGGTAGGTTTGATTGGTTATTTGGCCGCGTTTTTCAATGCACAGGCTCATCACAGGCCCAACAAAATCTGCTTTGGTAATAATTGAGGCCTTAATGTAGGGCTCTTCAACTCTGTTCAGGGTTGAAGGTTCCGGTAAGTCCGATGGGTTATTTACCATAATAACCTCATCGGGTTGTTTATTCGTAAAGGCATGGTAACTCACATTAGGAACAGTTGTAATAACGGTCATATCGAATTCCCGTTCCAGACGCTCCTGGATAATTTCAAGGTGAAGCATTCCAAGAAAGCCACAGCGAAAACCAAAGCCTAAAGCAGCAGAGCTTTCCGGCTGAAACACCAATGAAGCATCGTTCAGCTGAAGCTTCTCCATAGAGTTTCTCAGTTCTTCATAATCTTCTGTATCCACTGGATATATTCCTGCAAACACCATAGGTTTTACATCTTCAAAACCCTCAATGGCATTGGTGGTAGGGTTTTTTGCATCTGTGATGGTATCACCGACTTTCACTTCTCGTGCATCTTTGATGCCGGTAATTAAATAGCCAACATCACCCGCTTCGATCTGATGTTTAGGTACTTGCTTTAGTTTTAAGGTTCCAACCTCGTCAGCAAAATAATCTTTACCGGTTGCTATGAACTTGATGTGCTGTCCTTTTTTAATAGCTCCATTGATCACCCTAAAGTAGGTTTCCACACCCCTAAAAGGATTGTAAACCGAATCAAAAATTAAGGCCTGCAGCGGCTCGTCTGAGTTTCCTTTTGGGGCTGGTATTCTTTCAATAATAGCCTCCAGGATGTGTTCAACTCCAAGTCCTGTTTTACCGCTTGCTGGAATGACCTCTTTAGGATCACAGCCCAATAAATCCACGATGTCATCTGTAACTTCCTCGGGATTGGCACTGGGCAGATCAATTTTATTGAGAACAGGAATAATTTCCAGATCATTCTCCAAAGCCAGATATAAATTAGAAATGGTTTGAGCCTGTATGCTTTGAGCGGCATCAACAATTAAAAGAGCGCCCTCACAAGCCGCTATGGAACGGGACACTTCGTATGAGAAGTCAACATGTCCCGGGGTATCAATTAAGTTCAGGACATACTTTTCACCCTTATATTCATAGTCCATTTGGATGGCGTGAGATTTAATGGTGATCCCTCTCTCTCGTTCCAGATCCATATTGTCAAGAAGCTGGTCCTGTCTTTCCCTATCCGTCACAGAACCTGTAAAGTCAAGGAGTCGATCCGCAAGGGTACTCTTTCCATGATCAATGTGTGCAATGATGCAGAAGTTCCTTATGTGCTTCATCTCTTTTTCTAGCGCATTTTAAGTATGCAAATATAAAGCATTTATAGCCCTGAGATTTATTAAAAGTTGAGATTAAAGCCCAAATGTGTGGAAAAACCGTAATTCTAAATTTCTAACAATGTTTATATTGCAACCTATGCTATTAATGAAGACCAAGAAGATCCTGTTAACAGGGTTGTTTTTGATGGCAACATTATTTTGCTCGTGGGGTCAGGAGTTTGGAATCTTTGGTAAAGTTGTTGACCAATACAACACTCCCGTTTCATTTGCCAATATTCTTCTAACACGTTCTTCGGATTCGAGCTTTGTTGCAGGAACGAGTTCAGATAATGACGGCAATTTTTCTATCATTCCTCTTGAAAAGGACTATTACTCACTGAGTATTACTTTCATTGGTTATAAAAGGATTGACCGGTCTTTTTATTTGGATCGTGACATTGATTTAAAATCAATAGTATTGGAAGAGAATAGTGAAACCTTAGACGAAATAAGCATTATTGCCAAAAAGCCTACAATTACCAGAAAACCAGATCGTTTAGTTTTCAATATCGAAAATACTGCTTTAACAGAAGGAAGCACTCTTCAAGTATTAAAAAGCACCCCGGGGATCATTGTAACAGATGAGTCAATTAACATCAAAAATTCACCGGCGGCCATTTACATTAACAACAAAAGAGTGCAATTAACATCCAACGAATTGATACAATTATTGGAAAGCTCACCTGCCAACGCAATCAAATCTGTCGAAGTGATCACCAACCCTCCAGCCAGTTATGATGCAGATAGTGGAAATGTCATCAATATTACGATGTCAAAAAATTTAATTGCCGGTTATCGAGGTAATGTTTACGGGTCCTACAGGCAGGGTTTCTACCCTCGATATAATCTGGGGACGAGCCACTTTTTAAAAAATGACAAACTTAGTTTCAATGTTAATTACAATTATTCTCATGATAAAATCAATCGAGATGATTTAAGTGTTGTCAACTACCT
>CAWZYX010000030.1:0-27548 GCA_963966315.1 uncultured Winogradskyella sp.
AGTAGATCGTCGGCAGCGTCAGATGTGTATAAGAGACAGGTATTTAACACTAATATTTTTTACAAATAAGACTTTGTTAGAAAAAGAAAAGAGCACATGCAAGTGAATAAAGAAATTCTAATGAAAAAAATAGAGTATCATTTTTTATTCTATTTTCCCTTAACAATTGTGCTTTTTAGCCCAACAAAGTACGTTTTCGGGTACGTATCCCTGACTGAACTATTTATTTATCTACACGCTATTATATTTCTCTTTTATGTCTCAATTAGGGGGAAATTGGTGCTGAACTCTTATGTGGCCTTGTTCGTTGCAATAATGCTCTTTTCATTTGTTGGATTTTTGATTAATAATCTCAGCGATTCCCCGGCCTCATTTAAATATCAGGTAAGATGGTTAAATTATTTTCTGGTTTTCCTACTCACAATTAACTACGTGAAGGCCTCTAATCTTAAATATTTAATCAAGGGCCTTTATCTTGCAACCTGGTTAGTCTGTATTTATGGAATAATTCAGACTGTTTTTTTACAGTTCATGATAAAGACTATCTTTTGGATCGACAACTTTCCAAGTTACATACTCCAGACCTTTAGAACGGTATCCACTTTCTCTAACCCGTTAAATTTATGTGTATTTCTTGCCTTTCCCTTAGGCATTTTGCAATACAGGAAGAACAAATCGAAGTCTGAAAAAATACTACTATTATTAATATATGTGACGCTGATTCTTACCGCTTCCAAATTGGCGCTTTTACTAATAATTCTATCGACTTTAATTTACTTTAAAAAATATTTGAGAGCGATTATTTATGTTTTTTCGGTATTAGGGTTAATAGGACTTATTCTTATTTCTAATAAAAGAATACAAGAGAAGATAGAGAATCAATTTTGGATTATCGAGAGAATTAACAATGTCGAGTTATTTAGAGGAAGCATTGACCAAAGAGTGTATGTGTTGAATTCTTCAATTAAAATGATAAGAGATAATCCTGTATTCGGAATAGGGTATGATAATTTTAAGCCAGTTTATTTAGGAGGTTATAAAAACATTAAAGCTTCCAGCGAGGAAACTTCTTTTACCTCCGAAAATTTTATCCTGGATTTTTATCTCGATAACGGACTCATACCGGTACTTATAATGCTTATTTTTTTTGCCCTTATTATCAGTGTTTTCTTTTTAGTCAATAATCCCAGCATCAATCAACTATCATTTCCCTTAGTTCTATTCATTTGTTGTGGGCTAATATTGAGCGCTAGGGCAGCTCCTTTGTTGTATACTTATTTTTTATTTCTAGCAACTCTTCTTAAGTTACAGTCTAACAATAATTACCAGAGCGTTGAAAACCGTTAATCTTTCGGTAATAATAGTCAACTATTATTCTGAAAAACTCGTTGAAAATTGTATTTCGTCCTTGCTAACTTTTAACAAAGAAGGGCTGGAAATAATAATTGTAGATAACGGATCGCATATGGACTTGGCCTCCCAATATGATCGGGAGAAGGTAAAAGTCATAACAAATCAAACGAATATGGGATTTGGATCTGCCTGCAACATTGGTGCAAAATATTCTAAATCACAAAATATCTTGTTTTTAAATCCGGACACGAGCGTTTTTGAGAATACGATTCAAGATGCGATCGATTTTTTTAATCAAAACACTCATATTACAGTTTTAGGATGCCAACAGGTAAACGAAGAAGGCAAAGTTCTTAAGACCTGTACCACATTTGTGACCTTTAAAACCTATCTTATAAAATCATTTTACTTAGATAAACTACTACCAAGGTATTTTAGAAGTCACTTAATGACGTATTGGGATCATCTTGACAGTAGGTTTGTAGACCATGTCATGGGTTCATTTTATATGATAAGAAAGGAAGACTTCAATGCTCTAAAGGGATTTGATGAGGACTATTTTGTCTATTATGAAGACTTGGATTTGTCCAAAAGAGTTAAGAACAGAGGAGGTAAAATCTATTTTAATGCAGACTTAAGAATTTACCATAAAACAGGAGGCACCTCAGAAAGAGTGAAAGCTAAGAGGCTTAGTTATTCTTTGGAAGGAATATTAATATACGCTAGGAAGCACTTTTCAAATATGGAATATGCACTATTGTTTTTATTTATATTGACGATTGAATTTTTGCTGAGAATATGTTTTTCAATTCTAAATTTGAATGTGAAATCCATATCGGAAGTACTTAAGGGTTACGCTCTATTGTACAGAAGGATATTTTTTAGCTCTAAATAGAGAATCATCTTGACACAAGGGCAGTTATTAAACTGCTAGAAGCATTTAAATAACGGAAATTTGACAAGGGAATAATGAGAATCGTTTTTTTTCCAAAGTATACGAAGATTGGACCTAGTAGCAGGTACAGAATATACCAGTATGTTCCTTATTTAGAGTATCACAATATTAAAATTCAGCCTTTTTTTAATGAAGACTATGTTCCGGCGCAAAGTTTAAGAACTACAAAAGGGATTTTTTATGTGCTGAAGAGGTATGTTATTAGGCTCTATCATATGCTAAGGCTTAAAAGAGATGACCTTGTTTTTTTACAATATGAATTTACGCCTTATCTCATTTTCAATACAGTATTTTTTAAAATCAAAAATATATCATACGTGGTAGATTATGATGATGCGGTTTTTCATGATTACGACCAGCATAAGAATCCATTGATAAGGAATCTATTAAAGAATAAGATAGCAAGTGTAATGACTAATGCGAAAGCAATAATTACAGGAAGCCCTTATTTGACTGAGCATGCTCAAAAATTTAGTAATAATGTTGTAGAAATACCAACGTCCATTGATTTTGAGAAATATAAGATTGATGCAACTAAAGTGGGCAATGAAACTTTCGTCATTGGTTGGATAGGCTCGTCAACTACTTCTTTTCATTTAAGAAAAGTACTTGAAGCCCTTCATTTTTTAAAAGCACAGCAAATTGAATTTGAACTGAGACTTATTGGTTACGATCAAAGAGAACATATAGATTTTAAGGATTTACCTGTTAAGGTAATCAAGTGGGATAAAGACACTGAAATTCAAGAATTAAATAAATTCGATGTTGGAATTATGCCTCTTATTGACTATCCTTTTGCACATGGAAAATGCGCCTTTAAACTTATTCAATATATGGCTATGGCGAAGCCTACCATATCAAGCCCCTTTGCTGCCAATAAAAAAGTGGACAGAAATAACGAGAATCTCTTTGCAGATTCCAAAGAGGAATGGGCGAATGCATTTAAGGACATTATTAGAAATCGAGAAAAATATAAGAACATTGGATTGAGGAATAGGGAAGTGATTAAAGCACACTACTCCATTCAATCAAATCTTGTTAAATACACCACTATTATTGATGCTGTCCGAAATGGCATTAGGTCATAAAAATAGAGAATGTTTAAATGACAATCCTGGCTTAGGTCTTTTTTAATCAGATGTCCCTTTTATGAGTATGATCATCAATTCTTTACTCTGTTTAATTGCCCTAGTGGCTGTAGGATCTATCGTTTATAAAGTATCAAAAGCAGCCGGATACAGGTTCAAATTGTTGATTGCCTTACTTTTTCTCGTTCATTATTCTGCATTCTATTTTAATTGGAGTATAAATTCTGAAATTAATAAAGATTCACTTAGGTTCTTTACTAATTCTCAGCAAGCACATACGATTTTTGACTTATCTTTTGTAGGTAGCCAATTCATGTCTGCACTTATATATCCGCTCGTAAAATTGGGCGCTTCCTATTTTTCTTTAAGTTTTGTTTTTGCGTCCTTTAGTTTTATCGGGTTTCTTAAAGTTTTAGAACATTTGATGTCTTTTTCAAACCGCTTTGAAAAAGGCATCTTATCAATTTTACTTTTTTTCACCCCTTCTCTTCATTTTTGGACTGCTGGATTGACTAAAGAGGCTGTAATTTTCCCATTAATGACCGTTGTTTTTTTTAAGACTCTTGGAATAAGAGTATCTAGTTTAATGCTGGTCGTCTCTATGGTGCTTTTGGCCTGTATACGCCCGTATTTATCTATTATTCTCTGCTTCTCTCTATTATGTCATTACATTTCTGCCGAATCAGACAAACAACGACTTATTAGAAAGACTTTTGTCGCAGCGGTACTTTTAGTATTTGGTTTCTTCTTGTCAACATATTTTATTGGGGTAGAGGAGCTCTCTGTCGAGAGTTTTAAAAATCGTTACAATGAGATTGTAGTTTATACTCAAAACCACGGAAACTCAACTCTTAGTTTGGATAAAACAAATTTTTTGGAGAGAGTTGGATTAGTACTTTTTAGGCCTCTTTTTTTTGATGCTAGTACTTTTTCCCAAATCATAGTTTCAATAGAGAATTTAATATTTGTAATGGTGTTAGTCCTTTTTTTAATCGACTTAGTTAGACATAAAATCAAGCTATACAAAAACATTTTTTTATGGCTTTGCATTGTTTCTCTATTAATTTTCTACTCACTTTACATGTACAATCTTGGACTTGCTTCAAGGATGCGTGTGATGTTTATGCCCTATATTTATTTGTTAATATTCTTTTCATATGTCCCTTGTGACAAGATTGGCCAGAGTAAATCTACCTAACCTCAAGTAATTAAAGTAATTATGGTTGGTGATTGAATACGTTTTAAGTCTGCTGTGAAACCTACTCTTTTTAACCCCGATTGTTTACAATAAAGTCAGATCCTTATGAACCGATATGTTTCTACCTGTTTATTTTTGTTGTAATATTTCTTTGATCTGATATGAAGCAAAAGCTCGTAAGAATTACAACGGTTCCAATGTCATTAAATAAATTGCTTGAAGGACAATTGGAATTTATGAATCAGCATTTTAATGTAATCGCCATTTCATCAAAGGACAAAGAATTGAGAAGGGTTGGTAAAAAAGAGAATGTGAAGACATATTGTGTAGAAATGACCAGGCAGATAACCCCACTAAAGGATCTTCACTCTTTAATAAGACTTTATTTTTTTCTGTTAAAAGAAAAACCGGAAATCGTTCACACCCATACGCCTAAGGCTGGTTTATTGGGAATGATTGCTGCATTTCTGGCTGGTGTTCCCATAAGACTCCACACTGTAGCTGGATTACCATTATTGGAAACCCAGGGTATTAAAAGACAACTTTTGGACAGAATTGAAAAATTGACTTATCGTCTAGCTACCAGAATCTATCCTAATTCTTATGAATTGAAGAAAATTATATTGACCAATGAATTCATATCAGAAAAGCGATTAAAGGTTCTTGGAAATGGGAGCTCAAATGGAATCGATACAAACTTCTTTAATAGAAACAAGATCAGTGAAAAGCATTTGGTTAAGCTTAAACATCAATTTGGTATACAGGAGGCTGATTTCGTTTTTATATTTGTTGGAAGATTGGTGAAAGACAAAGGCATCAATGAATTAGTTGATGCTTTTAATAAACTGAATCAAAAATACAAGTTCACAAAATTATTGTTAGTTGGGCCGTTTGAGCCTATTTTAGATCCTCTATCCATTGAAACAATACAAAAAATTGAAAAAAATACCAGTATCATACATACCGGCTATCAAGAGGATGTCAGGCCATTTTATGCCATGTCAGATGTGCTGACCTTCCCAAGCTATCGGGAGGGATTTCCAAATGTTGTTCTGCAGGCAGGAGCTATGGACTTGCCCAGCATTGTCACCGACATAAATGGTTGTAATGAGATCATCACTTCAGGGTTTAATGGAGAGATTATTCCAAAGAAAGATCAAGATGCACTCTACGATATGATGAAAGCTTATCTGAAAAATAAAGAATTATATTGTAGAGTCAGATCGAATACACGCAAAGAAATAGTAAAAAAGTACGAAAGATCGGAATTCCTTGAAATCCTACTAAATGAATACAAATCACTTACAAAAGAGTTCATTCTATATCAAAATAGTTAAAAGTTCAATGGACCTTTTATTCGGAATTTTTTTCCTGTTCTTCCTAAGTCCAGTTTTTGTCATTGTTTTTTTGCTTCTAACTGTTTCAAATAATGGGACCCCTTTTTTTGTTCAAAAAAGACCTGGGAAAGGTGAAAGAATATTTAAAGTAATTAAGTTTAAAACAATGACTGATAAATTAGACCAAGAAGGGAGACTTTTAGCAGATTCAGAGCGTCTTACCACAATCGGCAAATGGATAAGAAAAACATCTTTAGATGAATTACCTCAATTAATTAATGTGATTAAAGGCGACATGAGTCTCGTTGGTCCGAGACCGTTGCTACCAGAATATCTACCTTTGTATAGTGATTCTCAAAGAAGAAGACATGAGGTGAAACCAGGGATTACGGGGTGGGCGCAGGTAAACGGAAGAAATGCAATTGACTGGAATAAGAAGTTTGAATATGATTTGTGGTATGTTGACCACATTTCGTTTTTTTTGGACCTACAAATTCTTTTTAAAACAATATTAAAGGTGTTAAAGACAGAAGGAATAAACAACAAAGGACAAGCAACCACCATACCTTTTCGCGGAAATGAGTAAAGATAAATATGCATTATATGGTGCGAGTGGGCACTGTAAAGTAATTATTGATTTGATTAAACTAAATAATGGGGAGGTGAATTATATTATTGACGATGATTCATCTAAAAAATTCTTTGAAGGGATTGAGATTATGTCGCCTGATTTTCTAGATCAAATAAATCATGAATTAATAGTTTCAATTGGAAATAACCTCACTCGTAAGAAAATAGTTGAATCAACCAATAAAATGATTTTTGCCACCCTTTGCCATCCAAGCGCAATCATAGATAGTACCGTAAGTATAAAATCAGGAACGGTGGTCATGGCAGGATCTGTAATTAATGCATCAAGCCAAATAGGAAGGCATTGTATTATTAATACCTGTGCCTCGATAGATCATGACTGTATTATTAATGATTATGTACATATTTCACCTAACGCTACCTTATGCGGGAATGTTAGCATTGGGGAGTTGTCTCAAATTGGTGCTGGAAGTGTAATTATTCAAGGGGTTAGGATTGGAAACAATGTAACCGTAGGCGCTGGAAGCGTTATTCTAAAGGATATACCAGACAATTCAATAGTAGTGGGTAATCCTGGACAAATAATTAAAAAAAATATAGATGGGATCTAAAATCTGGTTGTCCTCACCTCACATGGGAGGAAATGAGCAAGTTTATATTAATGAAGCCTTTGATACCAATTGGATTGCTCCATTAGGACCCAATGTTTCCGGTTTTGAGCAGGACTTAGAAAAATATCTTGGTGAAAGCAATAAGGTGGCTTGCTTATCGTCAGGAACTGCAGCAATGCATCTTGCTTTGGTTCAATTAGATGTTGGACCAGGAGATGAAGTTATTTGTCAAAGCTTTACATTTTGTGGTTCTGCAAATCCTATAGTTTACCAGGGTGCAACTCCAGTTTTTGTCGATAGCGAGGAAGACACTTGGAATATGTGCCCAAAGCTATTAAAAGAAGCTATAAAGGACAGGATCAAAAAAGGGAAAAGGCCAAAGGCAATTATTATCGTGCATTTATACGGCATGCCTGCCAAAATAGATGAATTGTTAAGTGTAGCTGATGATTACGGTATTCCTGTTATTGAGGACGCTGCTGAAGCTTTAGGTTCTACATTTAAAGGAAGAAAATGCGGTACGTTTGGCACGTTTTCAGTTTTATCATTTAATGGAAATAAAATAATCACCACCTCTGGAGGTGGGGCTTTGGTGTGCAGAACAAATGCTGAAAAAGAGAAGGCAATCTTTCTTGCCACTCAGGCAAAAGACCATGCTCCGCACTATGAACATACTCAGATAGGATTCAATTATAGAATGAGCAATATCAGTGCTGGTATTGGGAGAGGACAAATGGAGGTTTTAGAACAACATGTTCGACTGAGGCAAAAGATGAATGAATTTTATCAGGAACTTTTTGATGGAGCAACTGGAGTTGAGGTGTTTACAGAGAAAATCGCTGATTCTAGATCTAACCATTGGCTCACGTGTATACTTCTTAGACCCGACGGACACTATACCATTCAAGACATCCAGGATACTTTAGGGATGGATAATATTGAATCACGTCCGTTGTGGAAACCAATGCATATGCAACCTGTTTTTAAAGATCACCCGGGGTACCTGAATGGTGTTTCGGAATCATTATTTAGAAATGGACTGTGCCTTCCAAGCGGTTCTAACCTTACGGACGATCACAGGCAACGAATAAGTAAGGTTATTAATCGACTTATTAACTAAAAAAACTATTAACATTGGTGTTCCAATGATGTTTTTTTTCTATATCTGTAATAAAATCAGCATATTTGTAGCCAAACCATATTGTTTTCTGAATGAAAGAGAATTTTAGGAAAGCGCTTTTACATGTCTTGGCCTCAAGTAGACAAAGATTTGACTTTAAGAATATTAACTATCTTCCACGTTGGGTAATTTTAGGCTTTGATGTCTTAATTATTTTTTCTTCGCTACTTATAACGAAGGTTATAATAAGTAGAATCAAAGGTCAGATTTTTACCCTTTCTTTTTCCACTACTGAGGTAGTAGTTCTCTTAATAAACATCGTTTTTTTTGTTCTTTTTAGAACTTATGCAGGATTAATTAGACATTCTACTTTTTTAGACGCTGTTAGGTTTTTAGTGGCATCCGTATGTACGTTAATCACTGTAATAGTGTGCCATTATTCCTATTATTTATATACAGGTTACAAAGAAATCATCTTCATTCCGGAACTTCTTATTTACACATTAATATCATTTTGTGGGCTATTTCTTTTTCGGGTTATGGTCAAACAGGTGTTTGAGGTTTACCTGAACTCATCCTATGAAGAGGGCAAGCTTAAAGTATTAGTTTTTGGAACAGGTGAGAATGCAATAGCAATTGCTAACGCTCTTAAATCTGAAAAACCAAATCGCTATACAGTAATTGGTTTTGTTGAAGAAACATTACGAAATAAAAGTAAACAGATTTTGGGTCTGCCCATATTGAACATCAAAAGAAACATTGCGTTTACTTTGCGATCTAACAAAGCTCAAGCCTTAATTTTAGCCGATAACAATATAAGTAAACAAAAAAGTCTGGAACTTATCGATAAGTGCTTGGATTATAATTTTAAAGTTTTTCGCGCCCCATTGGTCTCCGATATAAAGGAAAATGCCAATATCACAAACCAGATACAAAAAATTCAGATTGAGGATATTTTAGAAAGAGATCCGATTAAGTTGGATAATAAACTGGTGGCAAAGGAAATTTTTAATAAGTGCATTTTTGTTACAGGTGCAGCGGGTTCTATTGGAAGTGAGATCGTTAGGCAAGTAGCCGCCTATAAACCCAACAAATTGGTAATTATCGATCAAGCAGAGTCTCCTTTATATCAAATACAAATTGAAATTGAAAAGGAGTTTCCTAATTTGAATTTTCAGGCAGTAATCAGTGATGTAAGGGACCTCCCAAAAACCGAAAAATTATTTGAATTAAACAGACCACATGTTGTGTTTCATGCTGCAGCTTATAAACATGTTCCTTTAATGGAACGATATCCTGCAGAGGCGGTGCTGGCCAATGTTTTGGGGTCAAAAAATGTGGCAGATCTTTCCTACCGTTATAATGCAGAAAAATTTGTATTGGTTTCCACGGATAAGGCCGTTAATCCAAGTAATGTAATGGGGGCGTCTAAACGTATCGCTGAAATCTATATTCAAGCGCTTCAAGAACACGTGAACATAGGCCCTTTGAATCGGACGAGTTTTGTAACAACACGTTTTGGAAATGTTCTGGGAAGCAATGGTTCTGTAGTCCCTTTATTTGAGCAGCAAATCGAAGCTGGTGGTCCTGTGACCATCACCCATCCAGACATTATAAGGTACTTTATGACTATTCCGGAAGCTTGTCAACTTGTTATTGAAGCGGGTGCCATGGGCAATGGAGGTGAGGTATTTATTTTTGATATGGGTGACGCCGTTAAAATTATTGACCTGGCTAAAAAAATTATAAAGCTGGCAGGTTATACGCCCTATAAAGATATTGATATTAAAGTAATTGGATTAAGACCAGGTGAAAAACTCTACGAAGAGTTATTAAACGACAAGACATCTACTCTACCGACCTACAATGATAAAATAATGATTGCCAAAGTAGAGAATTATGAATATACTTCCATTAATAAAGAAATTATTGAGTTGATTGATATTGCACTCACCCAGGATAAATATAAAATTGTTAAAAAAATGAAAGCTATTGTTCCTGAGTATGTAAGTATGAACTCAAGATTTACCCAGATTGATAAAACGGTTTAACTAACAACCAGAAGGTATTGCTTGTTGGGTTCAAGAAATAATAAGCCTTAAAAGTGTTTACAAACCATATTTTTTGGTTTTTAATAAGTTTGGGATCAGTCAAATAATCAAATAAGGTATGAAGTGGAAGCTGCAAAAGCTTCGTATCTTTGATAGTAGACTCAAGGAAAAGGGCAAGTCCGAAACAATAACTTAAAAGACTGCTTATCAATTACAGACATAGATGGGTTTTATTCGCGGAAGATATTCATGGCTTTTAAGACCTGCATTAGTGGTTTATGATTTACTTGTAATCAATCTCTGGGCCACTTATTTTCTTACAATCCAAACTAGCCAGGGACTTCGCGATACTCCTTCCGGAGAAAACAATTTCTTCGTATTTCATATTTATATAACCATATGCTGGTTTTTGTCTGCACAATTCATTCGTTTTTATGAAGTATATCGATATACGACTTGGCTTGATTTATTTTCCTTGCTGATAAAACAGTTTTTGGTTTTCGCTTTTACAGTTTATGCCTTTGTTGGCTTTTTTCCTTCTACCTCTATCTCGACTTTAGCCGTCGCAAGTTATTTGCTTTACATCTCAATTTCCGTATCAACGTTGAAGCTATTAAGTTATTACGGGTTAAAACTAATGCGCCGTTTTCTTAAAGGGAATTTAAGAAATGTGATTGTGGTAGGGAGTGGAGAAAGTGCAAGAGCGCTTAAGAATATGTTTCTGAATCAAAAAACCCTAGGTTATAAATTAAAAGGAGTATTCAACAATTCCACAGATCCAGAAGTTTCGGGCAGCATTCAAGACTCATTTCATTATTTGAATAACCGCTCTGAAATCGACGAAATATACTGTGCTATTGATGAATTAACCGATAAAGAAATTAATGAGTACATCAGGATAGCTAATGAAAACAAATGCAACATTAAGTTTATTCCAAACACAAAAAAGTTGGCAACTAAGCGACTAAAAACGGAATATTATCAATATACACCTGTATTGTCCCTTGAAGAAATTAGGCTTAATAAAATTGACAACCAGTGGTTAAAGAGATCTTTCGATATTGTGTTTTCGCTCTTTATTATTGTTTTTGTTTTGTCCTGGCTATCAGTAATCTTGTTTATTTTAATAAAGTTGGAATCCAGAGGCCCTTTGTTTTATTCCCATCAACGTACAGGAATCAATTATAAAGTTTTTACATGCTATAAGTACAGATCAATGCATATTACCGAAGAAATCGATGGCACTTATGTGATACCTAACGATAAAAGAGTGACTGCTATTGGGAAGGTGTTGAGATCCACAAGTTTAGATGAATTACCTCAGTTTATAAATGTACTAATAGGCGACATGAGCGTTGTAGGTCCGCGCCCGCACATGTTATCTTATACAGAGGCCTATGCTAAAAAAATTAATAAGTATAATTTTATGTTTAGGCATCATGTCAAACCAGGTATAACAGGTTTGGCACAAACCAGAGGATACAGAGGTGAAATTGAATCTGATCAAGATATCATTGGTAGAGTCAAATACGACATTTTTTATATCGAGAATTGGTCTCTTCTTTTAGATATTAAAATTATTTTTCAAACCTTTCTTAATATAATTAAAGGAGAGGAGAAGGCATATTAAAGTAGTTCCTTTTTAAGCTCTTGTAGCTGTGTGTCATAATTGAAATGCTTTAGTGAAATGGCTCTTATGGAAGACTTATTAAACTTGAAAAGGTTGGGTTTAACCTCCTCCTGAATTGTCGCGTTTAATTGCTTATAATCTTGCGGATTTACCACCCAACCCAAGGCATGATCAGAAACAATACCTTCCCCTTCGCCACCACCAAAGTATATCATTGGGATGCCAAGAGCGGCCAATTCAAAAATTTTTGACGGGACTGATCCGTAAATTCGCTTTACCAGAGGAACAATAGCAACATCATAAGTCATTAATTTGCGATGTAATGCCTGTCGCTCAATTCTACCATGGTATAATATGGGTAAATTGGGATGGCTCGCTATAAAGGCTTTTAGAGATGCGGTTTCCGGTCCCGAACCGTAAATATGAAATTCTATTCCTTGAAAATTCAAATGTTGACATAACTCTACAACTCCCTGAGCTACACCTATCAAACCAGCATAAACTATTCTGATCGTGTAGGAAGTCTTTGGAGGCTTACTTGCGTCGTCCATGATTTTTATCCTTGGAAAGTTTCGGTACAACATGAGTTTAGGATAAACAGTTATGCGTTTCACATGTTGCAGGATTTCGTTACTCTGTCCCAGAATCAAGTGGGCGTTCCGATAGTTAAAAGATTCCATTCTTTTAAGAGTTGAATAGACCAAGCCTTCTTTTACTGCTCCTAAATTTAGGGCTGCATCAGGCCATAAGTCACTCACATTTAAAACCAGTTTTCGATGTCTAGACCTCAAAAAAAAGATACTGGTAAAGGCGACCAGTAGTGGGGGTGATTGGATAATCACTCTTTTTGGTATGGCATTAAACACAAAGTAGAACATTAGACTAAGGCTGTAAGAAAGCATTGATAAAAATCGTACCGCTTTATTCTTTGAATTGGAGGGCAAAATCCATAATCGAATAACTCTAATTCCATCTTCATAAGAGCTATCTTTTAGTTTGCCTCGGTACTGATTAAAAATTCGACCTTCTGGGTAATTTGGTAGAGGAGATAAAACAGTTACTTCGAAGTTGCGATTTAATCCTTTTGCCAATTGATGTATTCGATTGGAAGCGGCCCCCATTTCTGGCGGATAATAGTGACTTATAATAAGTACCTTTTTCATGCTTGGAAAATGTCCAGAATGTGCTCTACGATACGTTTAGCGGAGTTTCCATCCCATAATGGTGGGATCCCTCCTTTTTTCCAGGTCCCTTTGAAAAGGGAGGAAAATGCATGCTCAATTTTCAACGGGTCATTACCAACCAATAAATTGGTGCCAATTTCGCATGTCTCTGGTCTCTCTGTGGTATTTCGAAATGTAATGCAAGGGACATTTAGAACTGTTGCCTCTTCTGTAATACCACCTGAATCTGTTAGAATAGCCTTTGCATGTTTTATTAGGTAAATAAAGTTTAAGTAGCCTTGTGGTTCTGTATAATGAAAGTTAGAATTGTAGAAATCTATGCTGTCGAGTAGTTTTTTAGTTCTTGGATGCACAGGGAAAATAACAGGAAGATTCTGGGTCAGCTTTGAAATCTGCTCTAATAAAGACCTGAATTGATTTATTCCATCAACGTTACTCGGACGATGTAATGTAAGGACAAAATAAGACTTCGGCTTCAGACCAAGCGTTTGGAAGAATTCGGGAGATCTAAGTCGATTGAGGTTTTTATTCAAGGTGTCAATCATGACATTGCCAACAAAATAAATATCCGATTCAGTCTTGCCTGATTTTTTAAGGTTTTCTCCTGCAAGCTTAGAGGTTGTAAAAAAAATATCGGTAATACTATCTGTAACTATTCTGTTAATTTCTTCAGGCATGGTTAAATCCCCAGAACGTATACCCGCTTCAATATGTGCTAAAGGAATACATGCTTTTTTGGTTACAATTGAACACGCCATGGTTGAGGTAACATCACCAACTACAATCACGAGATCTGGTCTAAACCGGATCAAATCCTTTTCAAAACCTGTCATCACGGCGGCAGTTTGTTCAGCTTGTGTCCCGCTTTTTACATTTAAATTTATATCTGGATTTGGAATGTTTAGCTCTTCAAAAAAGGCTGAACTCAGATTTTTATCATAATGTTGACCAGTATGTACTAACCTGAAATTAATATCAACACCAAGTTCTTGTTTAGCCTGAATAGCATGAATAACCGGAGCGATCTTCATAAAATTTGGTCGTGCACCTGCAACTATTGTAATGTTCATAAAGGAAGTTAAATACGTGAAATAAACTGTTTTAATTTTCCGCTACCGGATCTTTTTATTTGATGTTTTCTTTCAAAATTGATGTGTAATCCTGGCTCAAGATATTTAATTATTTCAGAACATATCTTAGACTTATAATGCTCTTCCAATTCTTCAGAAGAGATATATTTTATAAGGAATGAATCCAATTCAGTTTGCTCAATCACAAACTCCTTTACATTCCCATCGTTTTCTATGATGCTTTTGGTCACATAATAAAATGTAAGTCCGGCAGCCGTGTTGCCACTTGGGAGCCGCACCAGGTCATTACTGCGGCCAATTAGTTGTTTTAAAACGGGTTTTACCATGGTACTTGATTCGTCCATAACCCCTATATCGCCTATGTCATAACGGATAAACGGATGGGCTTTATTAAACAGGGAAGTAATGACCACACGACCTTCTTCCCCATAGGGGAGCACCATATCGTGTTCATCGACTATTTCCACATAAAGCGTGTCACTATTTAATTGCCATTCGCCCCGGAGATTTTGAAAAGCGATCAAGTCCAGTTCAGAAGCTCCGTATTCATTTACCACAGGAATACCAAAAACCGCCTGCATAAGGTATTTGTCCCCGTCAAAAAGCATTTCTGAAGTCACAATACAAACCTTTAGTGTTGGACAAATTTCTCTTAGAATCAGATCCTTACCCTTCAAAAATTTAGCAAATTGAACAATGGCACTGGTATAACCATTGATGTATTCAAAAGAGGCAGACTTAAATTTTTGCAGATACCTTTCGAAAGCCGCTTCGCTAAGATCGAAAACAGAGAAACGGTATCTATTAGCAAACCAATCTTTGAGGCGCTCCTTCGTGTTTCCGACATAATCCAGGGGAATACCATAGAATCGAGCCTGCAGGGACTTGTTAAAATCAATCCCATACCATTGAAAACGATCCATGATCAGTGCCCAGGTCATGGCATGGCACCATTTATCCTTGGCAAAAATAAAGGGGTCTCCGGAAGACCCGGAAGTTTTGTTGACATAAACGTTTTTTTTATGGTAATCTTCAGATAAGCGCTCCTCAAGGGGGCATTGAAGATCTCTTTTGTTCATGATTGGCACAGAATTCCAATCTCCTTTGTAAGTTCCAAGGATTTTATTTCTGTAGAAAGCTGTGTGCTCAATGTGGTAATTTACAATTTGGTTTCGACGGTCAAAAATATCTTGCCTTTTTTCCTCTGGGCTCAGCCTTTGCATCGCTTCTAAATGAGATTTGGCACTCTTTATATCAAAGCCGCTAAACTGGAGGGAAAGGTCAAATAATCTCAAGAAAACAGAGGACTAAGGTTTCTGTAAATTAATTATTTTTTCCCCCTAAAAGCAACTATTTTTGCCTAAATAATCTTCAGTTTTATGAATATTCTGGTACTTGGCTCAGGGGGACGTGAGCACACTTTTGCCTGGAAAATTGCCCAAAGCGCTCATTGTGATCAGCTTTTTGTGGCGCCGGGGAATTCTGGCACTCACAAGATAGCCACCAACCTATCTATAGCAGTTACCGGCTTTTCTGAAATTAAAAAAGCGGTTATTCAGCATCAGATCAAAATGGTTGTGGTAGGACCGGAGGATCCCTTGGTGCAGGGTATTTATGATTTCTTTGAATCTGATGAAGAGCTGAAAGATGTTTTGGTCATAGGCCCATCCGGAGCAGCTGCGCAATTGGAAGGGAGTAAGGAGTTTGCCAAAGAATTTATGAGCAGACACGATATTCCAACAGCAGCCTACAAAAGCTTTACTGCTGAGACACTTGAAGAAGGATATGGGTTTCTGGACTCCCTGAAGGCACCATATGTCTTAAAAGCAGATGGACTCGCAGCAGGAAAAGGAGTTCTGATCCTCGACGACGTGGAAGTTGCCAAAAAAGAGCTCAGAAACATGTTGTTGGATAAAAAGTTTGGTAAGGCAAGTGCCAAGGTGGTGATCGAGGAATTTTTGGACGGAATTGAACTGAGTTGCTTTGTGCTTACCGACGGTAAGCATTACAAGATCCTGCCAATGGCCAAAGATTATAAAAGAATTGGGGAAGGTGATACCGGCCTGAACACCGGTGGTATGGGGGCTATCTCACCCGTTCCGTTTGCCAGCCAGGATTTTAAGGAAAAAATTGAACAGAGAATAGTCATCCCTACTATGCAGGGGCTTCAGAAGGACGAACTAAACTACAAGGGGTTTATTTTTATAGGGCTTATAAAGGTTGGAGACCAGCCCAAAGTGATCGAGTACAATGTACGTATGGGTGATCCTGAGACCGAAGTGGTAATTCCGAGAATAAAATCTGATCTTGTGGAACTACTAATGGGAGTTGGCAATCAGCAGTTAAACCAACAAACTCTGGAGATAGAATCCCAATCAGCAAGTACGGTTATGTTGGTTTCAGGTGGCTATCCGGAGTCCTATGAGAAAGGAAAAGTCATTCATGGCTTAGAGGATGTTACAGATTCTTTGTTATTCCATGCAGGGGCACAGCAGCAGGGTTCCGAAGTTCTTACTTCAGGGGGGAGGGTTTTGGCAGTTACCTCTTTCGGGAAGACCTTTGAAGAAGCCATCAAAAAGTCTTATCAATCAATAGAAAAACTAAGATTTGATAAGATGTATTACAGGAAGGATATTGGTTTCGACCTATAGATACGAATGGGCAGTGACACTTTTATCCTCTTCACCACTCTTATCAAACTTTGATAGCTGAATCATCCAGTAGATAAAAGCAACAAACCCGATAGTCATAAAAATCCAGCTAATGATATTAGCGCCGAACCAACTTTTTAGCTCTAAGGCACGCAAAGCATCTAGCGGGGCGAAAAGTACATTGACAAACAAATCCTGGATACCGTAAAAGAAGTCCTTCATAAGTTTTAAATTTACTGTACAAAAATACAAAAAGACTTAATGATAGCAAGCATTTTTAGTAAATCCAAGCCCATTAATATTGTTATTATTTCAGTTTTTATTGCTGTGGTATTTACATTATTTGCTTTTGTTGGAACGGATCAAAATATTGGTTTGTTTACAATTGCGGCACGACTTTTTGCACTTCTGTTCACTTTATTCTTATTGGATTTCATCATTTCAAAAAATAATCTCACGAAGAAAAACAGTTATGCCATCATGTTTTTCGGTCTTTTACTTGCGCTTTTCCCTGAAGTGCTTTTGGATTCAGATTACCTGTGGTCCAACGTGTTTGTGGTACTGGCTATCAGAAGGCTTATAAGCCTGCATTCCAGAAGTCACCTAAACAGAAAACTGTTTGACGCCGCTTTCTGGCTCTCCCTGGCAACCCTTCTAAATCCCTGGGCCGTATTATTTTTTGGGTTGATCGTGGTTGCACTTCTCTATTATTCAGGTAATGACCTAAAAACTATTATTATTCCCGTGGTAGGGGTTCTTTGCGTCATGGTTCTTAAAGTAAGCTACAACATACTGGTGTATGATGTGTTTTTTTTAGAATCAGATCTCGATTATCCTAATTCGTGGGAAATCCAAAACGATATGAACCCAAAAAACTTACTAAGGGATATCGTTGTTACTGTGTTTTTGTTTTGGTCACTTATCAAGGTTTTACTCAGTCTAAAGGAGAAGAAAACTGAAATTAAGCCTGCTTATATTTTACTTTTTTGGGCTTGCTTACTCGGGCTTGTGGTAGCTTTTATGTCTGTGAAGAAAGGAGGGGCGGAGGCTATATATTTTTTGCTGCCTGCTGCCTGTGTTATTGCTTTAAATGTAGAGTCAATAAATAAGTCCTGGGTAGTGCACTCAACAGTGACAGTGTTCGTTCTTTTGCCAATAGTGGGTCTTTTTCTATAGCTTCTCTCCAAAAGCCAAATCTCCTGCATCTCCCAGACCTGGGACAATATATTTTTGAGCGTTTAGAGTTGGATCGATATCTGCGATCCATAAATGAGCATCTTTAGGCAGCTGTTCGTTTAATAATTCCACTCCTTCCAATGAACCAATTGCACTTACAATATTGAGGGATTTTGGAGAGCCGTATGCTTTAAGGTGCTCCAAACAGGCTACTAAAGAATTCCCCGTAGCGATCATTGTGTCTGCAACAATTAATATTTTTCCATTCAGATCTGGGCAAGCGGTATAATTGCTCTCAATTTCAATATCCTCAGAGCCTTTTTTGTGAATCCTCTTAGCAGAAATAAATGCGCTTTCTGCACCATCAAAGATATTCAGTATGCCCTGATGCAGTGGCAAACCGGCACGGAGTATCGAACAAATAACAATTGGTGTAGCTATTGTAAGCGCATCAGCCTTACCAAGCGGAGTATTTATCACTTTTTTCCTGTAAATCAGGGTTTTACTAACCTCGTAAGCTATTAACTGACCAATACGCTCCAGATTTTTTCTGAAACGCATGGCATCAGTTTGGAGACTTTTATCCCTTATTTGAGATATATATTGATTGATCACAGAGTGATGCTTAGAAAGAAGATGAATGTTCATTAGCTGATTACTTCCAGGTGACAAGTTAATAATTCAAACTATATTTGTAGTCTAAATAATTTACCATGATTTCGGAAAAGGCAAACAAAATTTTTCAGGAAGTAATTAAAACATATAAGGTTCTTAATACTGTTGATCAACCGTTTTTTAATCCCATTGATAAAGATGATGATTTACTGGGGCATCTTTTGTACCGAAAATGCTGGATCGATACTGTTCAATGGGCGTATGAAGATATAATTCGTGATCCAAATATTGATCCCGTTGCTGCACTGGAACTAAAAAGAAAGATCGATGCTTCAAATCAGGATCGAACAGATACTGTGGAGTTCATCGATAGCTATTTTTTAGATCAATACAAAAACGTTGAGGTCAAATCAAACGCAAAGATAAATTCTGAAAGTCCGGCATGGGCAATTGACAGACTCTCTATCCTGGCCTTAAAAATATACCATATGCATCTTGAAACCATCCGGGAGGATGCCAGCGATGCTCATAAAGCAGCATGCCAGAAAAAACTGGATGTTTTGAAAGAGCAGCGTGTTGATCTAAGCACCGCTATAGACGATTTACTCAACGACATAGCGAATGGCGATAAATACATGAAGGTATACAAACAAATGAAGATGTATAACGATGATGAACTTAATCCGGTGCTAAGAGGTCAGAAATAATTAGTTGATTCCTTACAGTTTTCAGAGAACATGACCCGGCCAAATCATATTTTAGTCATTCGATTTTCGGCTCTGGGAGATGTGGCCATGGCGGTTCCCGTACTAAGGGCATTGCTCGATCAGTTCCCCCAATTAAAAATTACTGTGCTCACTAAACCTCGTTTTGTGCCGATTTTTGAAAGCCTGCCTCAGTTAAACTTTTTAACGCCTGATTTTAACGACAGACATAAAGGACTCATCGGATTGTTTCGGTTGGCCAAAGACATCAGGAAATTGGGAATTGACGCCATTGCAGATCTGCACAATGTCTTGAGAACTAATGTTCTAAAATTATTTCTAAACGGTTTTCCTTTTGTACAGGTCGATAAGGGCAGGGGCGAAAAAAAAGCACTTGTAAAAGGAAAAATTTTTCGCCAGCTTTTGTCAACACACAAGCGCTATGCGGATGTTTTCAGGAAACTGGGGTATAGTATTTCTTTGGATAATCCGACTTTTCCTGAAAAACACAAGCTGAAAATAGACCAGTTTTTCCCTCAATTGGACAGCGGAAAATACCTGATCGGAATTGCCCCATTTGCAGCGCACCCTTCAAAAATGTATCCTTTAAATCTAATGGAGGAAGTTATTGAAGAGTTATCTGAAAAATACCAAATTGTTCTGTTTGGAGGGGGTAAAGAAGAAAAAAAAGTGCTGGAGCGAATAGAGAATCAGAATTTAAATGTTGTTTCAGCGGCGGGTAAATTACCCTTGGAGAAAGAGTTGGCCCTTATCTCAAAATTGAACCTTATGATCTCAATGGATTCTGGCAATGGCCATTTGGCAGCAATTTATGGTTTAAAAGTACTGACCGTTTGGGGGGTTACTCACCCTTTTGCCGGCTTCACCCCTTTTAATCAAGCCATTGAGAATTCATTGATGCCTGACAGAGCTGAGTTTCCATTGATTCCAACATCCGTTTATGGCAATAAATTCCCAAAACACTATCTGAATGTGGCAGGGACCATTGAGCCTTCAACAGTTGTTCGGAAGGTTGAAGAAATGCTTGGATAACTAACTTGGACTAAACGTCATCGTAATCGACCACAACTCTGTTAGTGGTTGGATGAGCCTGGCAGGTTAATATCAATCCCTCGGCCACTTCATTATCTGTAAGTATATTGTTCTGAACCATTTCAGCACTGCCTTCTGTGAGCCGAGCAATACAACTACTGCAGATTCCACCCTGACAGGAATAGGGAGCGTCGATATGTGCTTTTAGAGCAGCCTCAAGAATCGTCTGTTTTGGTAATATTTCCAGATCAAACTCCTCCTCATCTACAATAATGGTAGCGTTCGAATGCCCATTCGAAATAGCGCTGATATCAGTTTCTGACGCTTCAGGTGTGGTGAATAATTCAAATTGAATTTGATTTTCCTTTACACCATTCTCGATCAGGGTCTCTTTAACAGTGTCGATCATGGGTTCAGGGCCACATAAATAGAATTGTTCAATATGAATTCCTTTATACTTATTTTTTACCATAAGGTTCACAATGCTCTTATCGATCCTTCCAAATAAGGCATCGTTTTCTCTTGACTGACTGAAGATATTGTGCAAATGAAATCTGTTACCATAGGTCTCCTTTAAGCTATTTAGTTCTTTGCTAAACATACTGTCCTCTTTGGACTTGTTGCCATAAACCAGAATAAAATTGCTGAACGGTTCTTCCTCAAGGAGGGTTTTAGCAATGCTTAGAATTGGCGTGATGCCGCTTCCGGCTGCAAAGGCTGCAATAGTTCTGGTTTTGTCCTGATAAGGTTCAAAAATAAACCGACCCTGTGGTTCTGCAACCTCAATGGTGTCACCTGCCTGCAGCTTTTGATTCGCAAATACCGAGAAAGTACCCCCTTCTACAGCTTTAATGCCAACGGTGAGAACACCGCTGTTTTTTGAGGAACAAATTGAATAATCTCTCCTTACAGACTCACCGTTGATCTCAGTTTTAAGAGTGAGGTATTGACCTGCTTTAAACCTGAAGTTCGAAGAAAGCGACTCAGGAATGTTAAAACGGACCGCTACTGAGCGTCTTGTTATTGGTTGAACCGATTCAATGGATACTTTATGAAATTGTCCCATGGCATTTTTTTTGCAAAAATAATGAAGCCTTATAGAATTGGCATGTTTTTAAGAATTATATAATACATAAGTTTCTTATGCATAAGAATTTTATGTATATTTGAATCATATGAGCAATTCCAAATTATACAAAGGCAGCTTAAATACCATCATTCTAAAACTTCTTACTGAGAATGATAAGATGTACGGCTATGAGATCACTCAGAAGGTCAAGGCCCTTACTAAAGGGGAGCTTCATATTACAGAAGGCGCTTTGTATCCGGCCTTGCATAAGTTAGAGGCAGAAGGGCTTCTTGATGTGGAAATTCAAAAAGTGGATAACCGTCTTCGTAAATACTATAAACTTACTGATCAAGGGGCCAAAGAAACGGTGAATCGGCTGGATGAGTTAGCCGATTATATAAAAACGATGCAAGCCTTTGTTAATCCAAAATTAGCATAGATCATGTCTGCAAAGCTCTCTCAGGAACATATTGCTGTGATAGACCAATACCTTAAAAATTCACTCATTAATTATGCTGATATTAGAATGGAATTAGTGGATCATGTGGCCTTTGAGATAGAGCAGATATTGGCACAAGGAGAAAATCGCAAGTTTAATGATGTTTTTAAAGAGTATATTGGTCAGAACAGACTAAAGCTGATTGACAGCAACAGAAGATCGGTTAGCGAACTTACCTGGGAACTGCTTGAGAAAGGCCTGAGTAAACTTTGCACAATTCCATCGCTCATAAAGATAATAGTCATCGCTTGCATCTATTACATTTTTATCGATGTGCTGGGATTTTTAAAAACTGTCTGGGTTCATGTTGGATTAAATTTTGCTGTAATTTTAATCCCATGTTTTATGTATGCATACCAAAGGAGAAAACTCAGAATGCCCAGGTTATCGAGTGTAGAGCGAATTGGGTTTATTCTGGGATTACTTGTCCAGTTGGTTTTTTTGGTATTTCATTTTAAAAGCCTCTACACCGAAGCTTATCATTTACCCTCTGCGCTTCTTCTAGCTGTGCAACTAGGTGTCAACATTGGTTTTACTACACTTGGCATTGAGCAATTTCAGACATACAAAAGCATTTATTTACGGAAGATCTCATGAAGCTCTCTCAGGAACATATTGCCTTTATAGACCGATATCTGGAAAACTCCGATGTCATTTACGCAGACATTCGTATGGAAATGGTGGATCATGTGGCATCAGACATTGAAGTAGAGATGGAAGCCGGAGACCATCGTCCGTTTTATGAGATTTTTAAGGATTACATGCTCTCTAATAAGAGAACCCTATTGAAAAGTAATAATTCATTTTTAAAGGCTGCGGATCGAAAGATATTTAAGGCGTTTGTTCGAGGCGCTTTGAGGTTTGAATCCTTGATCGTTTTTTTATTAATGGCGGTGGGTCTGCATTTCATAAATGAACATAGTAGTTTGTCAGTTTTCAAATCAGTTGTATTTGGATTACCAGCTGTTCTCACTTTTGGATATGGGATTGTATATCTCATTTATATTAAATGGAAAGGCTTAGAACGCTTTTCAATGGTTGAGCGATTAAGCTTTCCTTTTATTTTTTTTAGTAATCTTGTAGTTGCTCTAAGAAACATCTACAGTCCATTGCAAGAAGGAGGATCTATGACTTATATCATTGTTGTTTGTAGTATTATTTGTGCCTTGAATGTGGTTTTTATCGTTGTGTCAATAGATGTGATTAAGTCTTATCAGAAGCATTATATAAAGGGAGTAAGGTCATGAAACTAAGCAAAGATCAAATACAGTTTATAGATCGATACCTCATCAAAAACGAGGTGAAATTTTGGGATGTACGACTCGAGCTTTTGGACCACATTGTGTCTTCGGTTGAGGATAAAATAACTAATGAGCAACTTGGTTTTGAGGAAGCTTTATTGCAAGTACATCGGGGTTTTGGAAATCAACTGATAAGAGGTCGAGTGTCTAAACACAACGATTGGACCAGGGGGCTTTACCAGGCCAATAATGGGTTTAAGAAGTTTATTAGAGACAAACAAAAGGAAATTACGAGAAAACACCGACGATTGTACTGGAAAACCCTACCTAAATTTCTCCTATCGCCTAGATTTATTATCGAGTTTGTATTGCTTATACTTCTGATCAGTTTCATCTATCAATATAGTCCTAAGGCAGCTGCTATTTTAGCATGCCTGGCCTGTTACATAATGGAGTTTTCTAAATTGTATTTTGGACTTTTTAATAAGGCCAGCAGAAGATCATTACGCGTTCAAATGAGTGCCAACCTAGGAATGTTGTTTTTTAGCTTTTCCTATTTTACCATAGCAGGTTTTGGGAGTTATTTTGAGGATGCTGTAGCAAAGCCCTATATATTTTTGATCCTTCTATTTATCTGCTTGTTTCCGTTTCTAAGACATGCCCATGGTCTGTTCAATTCAATTTTGAGAGACAATTCAAGGGAATATAAAATGTTGGTCTCTTAGTTTAATGAAACTCAATTCTAAACATATCGATCAGCTTTACGCCTTTACAGAGCAGCATTTTGTCGAATGGTACGACCTGCAAACGGAGTTGGTAGATCATCTGGCCAATGGGATAGAAGAACAGTGGACAGAGCAGCCTGAGTTGAGTTTTAAAACAGCCTTGAACAGAGAATTCAAAAAGTTTGGGGTTATGGGTTTCAGTACTGTTGTTGAAGAGCGCACAAAAGCCCTTAATAAAAGGTATTGGAGAATGATTTGGAAGTTGTACAAAAGCTATTTTAAACTCCCTAAAATTCTAATAACCATAGTATTAATTCTTTTCTATCATCAGATGTTATCCCTAAGTATGTCCTACCATATTTACTGGATCATGATCCCTACATTAACAGCGGCCTTTGGTCTCCCTTGGTATGTTTTAATTAAGGAGCAAAAACGGCTGCGTCGAATTAAGCAAGCAACTGGTAAAAAGTGGCTGTTCGACCAAACCATTTCGCAACTAGGTGGTATGGTACATCTGATGAATTTTGGTATTTTCCTTCAAGCCTTGTATCAGATGCCAGAAAATTGGTCGTCCTGGATGAGCATCCTGCTTTCCGTTCTAATAGTATTGTTTTTCATACTTATGTACCTGGCTATTTTTAAGATTTCGCCTCAGCTTCGTCTCACTATGAAAAAACAGTATCCGGAATACCGAATTTCATGATTTTTGTAACAAAACCATTCCTTTTAATACCAATTTTACAAAGTAAACTTTTAACCCGCTATGATTAAACACTTCCTTTCACTAGAATGGAAACAGTATTTCCGTTCCTCCTATTGGCAAAAGAACTTAGCTCTCAATATACTTCTTGTTTTCCTCGCGCTTTATTTTATAGTGGTTTTTTTGATTATGGGAATAGCTTTGTTACCCATACTTAAAAAAGCTTTTCCCGATCAGGACCCTTTTATCGTGCTTAATGCTTACTTCTTTTACTGGGTGATTGCAGACTTGTTGATGCGCTTCTTCTTTCAAAAACTTCCCGTTATGAGTGTAAAGCCACTGCTAACACTGCCTATAAAACGGTCGGTGGTGGTTAATTTTGTGTTGGGCAAATCAGCATTCTCTTTTTTTAATTTTTTACCATTTTTTGCATTTATTCCCTTTAGCGTCATGGCTATTAGGGACGGTATGGATTCCTTGATGATAATCACATGGCTGTTCGCTGTAATCCTGATAACGCTTATCATTAACTTCCTTAACTTCATTATTGAGGCCTTTTCTTCAGATAGAGAACTGTCCTTTTTACCCATTGTAGTGCTGGCAGGAGGGCTTGTAGGACTCAATTATTTTAATGTTGTGGACTTTACATCTCTTACCTCCAGTATGATGGTGGGAATTGCAGAAAACCCTCTATTTGTTGGGCTTCTGGCACTTATTTTAATAGGTGTCTACGCCTATAACTTTTCTATACTCAAGGCAAAATTGTTTCTTGATGCATCGCTTCAAACGAAAGGAAAGGAAGTTAGGGCTACAGACCTTTCCTGGACCAGACGGTTTGGCGATATTGCTCCATTTATGCAACTCGATTTGAAACTTATCTGGCGCAATAAACGACCACGTTCATCCGTATTCATACTTATTATTGGGCTCCTGTATGGCTTGTTTTTTTATCCTCAGGAAATATATAGAGATATGGTGTGGTTATATCCCTTCATCGGCATTTTTGTTACAGGTATCTTCCTTATTAATTTTGGTCAGTTCATTCCTGCCTGGGATAGTGGTTATTACAAGATGCTTATGAGTCAGAACATCAAATATGAGCAGTATCTCCGATCAAAATATGTGCTTATGACCTTAAGCGTGGTCGCTATGTTCATATTAAGTATTCCCTATGTCTATTTTGGCTGGAAAATACTCCTGGCGCATTTTGCTGCTGCCATCTATAATCTGGGTGTCAATACACATGTCATTTTATGGGGAGGGTCTTACAATCGAAAAAAGATAGACTTAAATCAAAGAGCAGCCTTTAACTATCAAGGAACTGGAGCCGTTCAATGGCTCATCGGAATTCCCTTAATGATCGTTCCCATGGTCCTTTTTGCTTTGACCAATTGGTTGGTAGGATTTGAAGCCGGGATTTTACTATTGATCATTATGGGCATATGTGGAATTGTGTTCCACAAAAAAATGATGAAATACATCACTCAAAAATACTTGGATTCCAAATACAAAATGATTGACGCTTTTAGTCAGGACAATTAAAAAAAACGCTATGATACAAACTACAGAACTATCAAAATCCTATAATGGCAGCCAGGTTTTAACCATACAAGACCTCCATATTCCCAAAGGTCAAAGTTTCGGTTTGGTTGGTAACAACGGAGCAGGAAAGACCACCTATTTTAGTTTATTACTTGACCTTATTAAACCCACAACAGGTTCTGTGACCAATAATGGAATTGTAGTGTCGGAGAGTGAGGAATGGAAACCCTTCACATCAGCATTTATCGATGAGAGTTTCTTAATAGGGTACCTTACCCCTGAAGAGTACTTCTACTTTATTGGGGATTTAAGGGGGCAGAACAAAGCAGACGTAGATGCGCTCACGGCTCAGTTTGAAGATTTCTTTAATGGCGAGATCATAGGAAAGAAAAAGTATTTAAGGGACTTGAGTAAAGGAAACCAGAAAAAAGCTGGTATTGTGGCAGCGCTCATTGGGAGCCCAGAGGTCATCATTCTCGATGAACCTTTTGCCAATCTTGATCCTACTACACAAATACGCCTTAAAAAAATTCTTAAGGATTTGGCAGCTACACAGGGGGTGACAGTGTTGATTTCGAGCCATGATTTGTTACATGTGACAGATGTCTGTGAACGAATAGTAGTTTTGGAGAAGGGAGAAGTGGTAAAAGACCTGGAAACTAATCCGACCACTCTGAAAGAGTTGGAGGCTCACTTTGCCGGGAATACATTGGTGTCGTCTGAAGAAGAATAATAATAAACTGCAATTCCCTAGCGAGACCTGTATGCCATTTTTGTTTGGTGTTCAGGTCTTTTTGGTTTCGCTTTAATTCCTTGAAAACCCCATAAATTCCTATGTTTATTGCAAAAGTTCTTTAATTTTATCCCAATACAATAAACAAGATACTCATCAGTTATCTTAAAACTGTCATTTGTTTGTGTTGAGAACGCTGAAAAAAACCATCATTTTCTCTTTAGGCCTTTTGGTCCTTGTCGGATGTTCTCGTAAAAAGGACAAATGGCTCAATCGCAATTTTCATGCAATGGGCACCAAATTTAATGTCCTTTATAATGGCAATATTGCTCTTGAAAATGGATTAGCTGCAGTGAACAATGAGTTTACAGAAAACTTCTGGGAGTTGCTCCCAGTAGAACGATTGCAAGTTTCAGGGGATATTTTTCTTCCCGGGGAGGCTCAGAATCAGGATTTTGAACGCGCCGAGGAAAAAGCTATTAAAGCCATACAGAAACATGGAATGGCGGTTGATGGGCGCGAGCGCAATCCGCAAATCGATGAGGCCTACCTCCTATTAGGCAAAGCGCGATATTACGACCAGAGATTTGTTCCCGCCCTTGATGCGTTTAATAATATTTTAAACCGATAC
>CAWZYX010000031.1:0-27033 GCA_963966315.1 uncultured Winogradskyella sp.
CAATCAATGAATTGGGGGCCAAACAGCCACAACCCTCTATTCTGCAGATGATGTTGTATTGGCATCGGGAGTATGGTCTCAGGCTCTTGCAAAGCAACTGGGGTTAAAAATATGGTTGCAGGCCGGTAAGGGATACAGCATCAATGTTGAACGATCCCTTGGCATTAGCCTGCCTACCATTCTTTGTGAAGCTAAGGTAGCAGTAACTCCGATGCAGGGGTTTACACGATTTGCCGGAACCATGGAAATTGGAGGTATTGATCATCGAATTAATCCAACGCGTGTTGCTGCCATAGCAAAGGCTGCATCGAGCTACTACAGAAATTTATCAATAAGCGATTCAGAAAAGAGGGATGCCAGCTGTGGCCTTCGACCCGTGTCTCCAGACGGACTGCCATACATTGGAAGACCGACGCATATAAAAAATCTCATAATAGCAACGGGGCATGCCATGATGGGATGGAGTCTGGGGCCGGCTACCGGAAAACTTGTTTCTGAGCTGATTTCAGGAAAAGAACTTTCAATGAACATTGAAGCCTTTGATCCAAATAGATTTGGGCCCTAATGGTAACTTCATATCAAATTTGGAGAAAAGGTCTATGCGTATTTATATTTTTAATCCAGGACACAGACTGTCATATGTCACTGTTACTTTCATCCTTAACTTTGCACCCATAAAGTTGAGTAATCATTTTTTGCCTCAAAACATAAAGAGAGGAGTTGAATCTTGTTTCTAATAGGTGTATTAGAGGTTACTTAGATTGAGGTTAATAGCAATTCGCTTCTCTCTTTTATTTTTTTTCATAGATCCAAATAGATAAAAGGCGCCCCTTCCGGGTGCCTTTTTATTTTAGATCCTGCACTTTTAACAAAAAAAAGGCGCCGTAAAGGCACCTTTTCCATCAATTAAAAAACATTAACCACTTAATCAATCATTTAACCAAACTAATGATTATCTTAATCCTGATACAAAGATACTATCGCAATCCTTATCAGCATATGACAGTTCATGTCATTTGTAGTACCTTTATAAGCTCAGAAACAGGTGGTGCCCATATGAAAAAATACGATTCCTTAGGAAGCATCTTAAAAGACTATCGAGCACACGAAGGCGTTTCACAATCCGAATTAGCAGCTCAGCTAGATGTGGATATTCGCTCTGTCATCCGATGGGAAAAGAATGAGACCTTGTTGAACTCTGATAAAGAATCTGCTTTGGTGAAAACGACCTTCATCCCTTATCAGGTAATCAGAAACCTTAATACAAGTAAGCCTATTTCCACCTTTTACGATTTTGATCTCAGGAAGTATTCTTTAACCGCTATTTCGAGAGAATTACCAGATGCAGACTGGATAGGATCAAAAATTGACATCCCAACAGGAAGGTTGCGAACGATCGAGTCTGAGGATGATATTGAACAAATCATCAGGTTTACCGATCTTCAAAAAAATCCTTTAAAAACAACTCGTATTGAGTTGTTCAAAGAGGCCACAAGAATATTTCCAGAGCTCAACCTAATCATTTTAGACCAATCGGGTCAATATTCCGGACACAGTGTCTATTTCCCAATCAGTTTGGAGACTTACAAAAAGCTTAGAAACCGAGAAATCACCGAAAAAGATCTCCACCCGCGCGACCTGGTCAATTACAAACAGCAGAAAATTCCTGTTTTTTATTGTCACAGTATTACCGCAGACTGTAATGAGAATTTCTTTTACATCATTGGTGCGGTATTAAAGTTTTATCGAGATGTAGCTCCTAAGAATTACATCTATGCCTTACTTACTTCCAGGTATGACTCGCATGCCATGAGTAGGCAATTACACGTGAAAACCGTTTGGGAAGACCACGAAACCAAAGAACAATATAATCTCCTGGACACCCCTCGCCTAGTTGAGGGTGATTTTTCTGAATTCTTTAAAAACTTAGGATAGATAATACTCCAATTCATTTTTTGAGCAACTGCTATGAAATTTTTAACAAGCTATTGCGACAAAAAACTGTAATATTGATTTTTATTCTATTTAATCAGAACACATGTCTAAAACCTATTACGATCCTGCCGATCTAAGAAAATTCGGTAAAATATCAGACTGGAACGAAGAACTGGGCTCAAAGTTTTTTGACTATTACAATTCGGTTTTTGAAGAAGGTCATTTAAGCGCCCGCGAAAAATCACTGATCGCGCTTGCTGTTGCCCATACCATTCAATGCCCTTATTGCATTGACGCCTATACTGGAGACGGTCTGCAACGCGGTATTACCAAAGAGGAAATGATGGAATCACTGCACGTTGCAGGTGCTATTAGAGGAGGTGCCTCTTTAGTTCATGGTGTGCAAATGATGAACAAAGTAAATAAACTGGAAATGTAATCCCCTAAACCTATTATGCTCAGTAAATCTTTAAAGCGACGAGAAAGTGAATTGGCCAACACAAAAAGGCAACTCGAAATACTTTCTAATGGGATCTTTCAGAATGGAGAGCTGCCTACATTCAACCAAAAAATTGCTGAGACCAATCAATTTCCATTACGTGCCAAATCTTTAGAAATTCTGCAGATCAATGTAGGATATATGTGCAATCAGGTCTGTGAACACTGTCATGTGGACGCAGGCCCGGACCGCAAAGAAATTATGACACAGGCCACCATGGAGCAGTGTTTAGAGGTTATCAAAAAGACAGGGGCCCACACCCTTGATTTAACGGGTGGTGCACCGGAAATGAACCCAAACTTCCGATGGTTTGTAGAAGAAGCGTCTAAAGTGGGAATAAAGGATTTTATTGTTCGCTCCAATCTAACCATTATAAGGGCTAACAAAAAATTTTATGATCTTCCTGAGTTTTTTAAAAGGTATAATATTCACGTGGTTAGCTCCATGCCTCACTGGACAAGAGGCAAGACGGATAAGCAGCGTGGTGATGGTGTTTTTGACACCTCTATTCAAGTGCTTAAAGAATTAAATGCTGTGGGTTATGGCATGCTGGACAGCCCACTAAAATTAGATCTGGTATACAATCCTTCCGGCGCTTTCCTCCCTGGAAATCAGCAATCGCTTGAGAAGGATTTTAAAAAAGCCTTACTGGACGATTTTGGGATCCATTTTCACAATTTATTCGCTATCACCAACCTTCCTATAAGCAGATTCTTAGACTACCTGATCGCTTCTGAAAACTATGAAGACTACATGTACCAGCTGGTAGAGGCCTTCAATCCGGCAGCAGTTGCCAACGTTATGTGTACCAATACACTATCGGTTAGTTGGGATGGTTACCTCTATGATTGTGATTTTAATCAGATGCTTAACCTTAAAGTCAACTCAAAGGTGAAGCATATCTCCAAATACAATGAATCTCTTCTTGAAGGAAGAACAATCGTTACTTCTCAACATTGCTATGGCTGCACTGCGGGTGCAGGCAGCAGTTGTCAAGGGTCTGTAGCTTAATATTCATGAAAAACTTCCTGTTTCTTTTATTTATACTATCAACTACCAATCACGCTTTGGCCCAGTTGAAGATAACTGATGTTTTGAAAAAATACAATACAGGAAGCATTCCCTACATCTACACTGACGCTATCTCATTGGAAGATGAGAATATAGTCGTCCTCGATGCGCGCGAAAAAACAGAATATGAGGTAAGCCATATAAAAGACGCTGTATACATAGGTTACAAAGATTTTAACGAACGACAGATACAGGGTCTGCTTGAGGATAAATCACAGAAGATTATTGTGTACTGCTCACTGGGAGTGCGATCGGAAGATATCGCTGAGCATTTAAAAAACAAAGGATATACCAGAGTCTATAATTTATACGGAGGTATTTTTGAGTGGGTCAATCACGGCCTTCCTGTATACAATAATGAAGGAAAGAGAACAGATAGTATACATGCTTACTCAGAAAATTGGAGCAGATTTCTTAAAAAAGGAATAAAGGTTTATGACTAAGGATTTACTCATTGTATTTGTAAAAACACCTGCCCTGGGTAAGGTTAAAACCCGACTGGCCCGCACTATTGGAAACGAGGCAGCGCTTGATGTATATCTACAATTGATTGAACACACAGAGCGCGTAACATCAGGTTTAAATATGGACAAACATATCTACTTCTCTCAAAACATTTCAGAAGACTACTGGCTAAACGTGTACAAGACCACACAGAATGGAGCAGATCTTGGAGAGCGTATGTTAAACGCCTTTGAAGATGGATTCAACAAGGCGTATGATAAAATTGTTTTGATAGGTTCTGATTTACCTGATTTAAATCAAATGCTAATAAATGAAGCGTTTTCCCTAATGGATAAGAAAGAAGTTGTGTTGGGACCAGCGCTTGATGGCGGATACTATCTAATCGGTATGAATAAGCTTATCCCTCAGATGTTTTTAGATAAACCCTGGAGCACCCCTCTACTCATGGAAATGACCATGAAGGATCTGAACATGCGTGGATATTCTGTCTCAACTTTACAAACGCTTAACGATATTGATACCTATGAAGATCTTATTAATTCTGATTTTTATAAATCACATGAAGTTCTTCAGGAAAAACTAAAATAACAGCATGATTAAAAACATTCTTGAAACCACCGAATACCTTAAATCCAAAGGATTTGAACGACCAGAAATCGGGATTATCCTGGGTACCGGTCTTGGACAAATGGTTCATGAAATAGAGATTGAGGTACAAGCTAGTTATAATCATATTCCAAACTTTCCAACTGCTACGGTAGAATTCCACAAAGGAAAATTGATATACGGAACCCTGGAAGGCAAAAAAGTGGTAGTGATGCAGGGACGCTTTCATATTTATGAGGGATACACTTTACAGGACGTCACCTTTCCTGTGAGGATTATGGAACAGCTGGGCATAAAAACCCTTCTGATTTCCAATGCCGCAGGTGCAATAAACCTTGAATTTAAAAAAGGGGAACTCATGCTCATCGATGACCATATCAATTTACAGGGTAACTCTCCTTTGGCGTTCAGAGGTGTTTCTGGGCTCGGTGAACTATTTACAGACATGAGCAGACCGTATGACCAGAAGATCAATAGCAGCTTTGAGCACATAGCCAGGGAGCAGGGCATTAAACTAAATAAGGGGGTCTATGCCAGTGTTGTTGGGCCTCAGTTAGAGACAAGGGCAGAGTACCGCATGCTCAAAGTTATTGGTGCAGATGCGGTAGGCATGAGCACAGTGCCTGAAGTAATAGTAGCCAATCATCTGGGCTTAAAGGCTGCTGCTGTATCCGTACTTACAGACGAATGTAACCCCGATGACCTTCAACCGGTGAATATTGAAGAAATAATTGCTATGGCTGCTAAGGCAGAACCACATATGATTACCTTGTTTAAAGAACTGATCAAAACACTTTAAAATTATGAGTTACCTTGAAACCACACACAACGTCTATAAAGAAGCTGCATTAACTCCAGACGTCGGGCTGTGCTGCACGACCAATCCCATATGGGAACTTCCAGGATTAAAGATTCCAAGAATTATGCAGGAAATGAATTACGGTTGCGGAAGTACGGTTCATGCCAGAGACCTGGTTAATAATCCTAAGGTGTTATATGTTGGCGTTGGGGGTGGTATGGAGCTATTGCAATTCGCCTACTTTAGCAGACAAAAAGCAGGAGTTATTGGTGTGGATGCAGTCGATGAAATGCTAGAAGCTTCAAAGAAAAACTTTGTACTAGCGGAAGCTGAAAACTCTTGGTTCAAGAAAGACTTTGTTGACCTTAGAAAGGGAGATGCCCTGGATCTTCCGGTTGAAGATAACAGCATTGATGTGGCGGCACAAAATTGCCTGTTCAATATTTTCAAGACAGACGATTTAAAGAAGGCTATTTCGGAAATGTATCGGGTTCTAAAACCACAAGGACGATTGGTCATGAGTGATCCCACCTGTGAACAACCCATGAATGACACTTTGCGCAACGATGAGCGATTACGGGCCCTGTGCCTGAGTGGCAGCTTACCCATTTCAGATTACGTAAAAGCACTAACAGACTCCGGCTTTGGGACTATTGAGATCCGAGCACGCAAACCTTATCGCATACTGGATCCAAAAAATTACCCCACCGAGGAGCTCATCTACATTGAGTCCATTGAAGTAGCAGCAATAAAAGACCCCATGCCAAAGGATGGCCCCTGCATATTTACGGGCAAAGCCGCGATATATTTTGGTGATGAGGCCTACTTTGACGATGGTAAAGGACATGTACTATTAAAAAATCAGCCTTTGGCTATTTGTGATAAAACAGCACAAGCCCTTCTTGAGCTAAATAGAGAGGATCTGTTTGTAAGCGAATCTACCTACCACTACGACGGTGGAGGGTGCTGTTAAACGCGGTTTTATCAACTATGAAGGTATCTCCACAATTATTGAAATGACCAGACTAAAACTACTTTTTGTTCTATGTTTTATGTCACTTATGTGGAAAGTTAAATCACAGCCAGATCATAAACAATGGAGCCATGTGCTAACTACTTATGTCACTCCAGAGGGCCTGGTAAACTATAGCCAGCTAAAAAAGAACTCCTCTGAACTAAACAAGTACCTGAATCAATTAAAACAGTACCAACCTGACGAATCCTGGTCCAAACAGGAGACAATGGCTTACTGGATCAATGCTTACAACGCCTACACGATAAAGCTAATTCTCGAGTATTATCCTGTGAGGAGTATTAAGGATATTAAAAAACCATGGAATCAAAAATTCATTCCATATGACAATGGACTTATCTCCCTCCATGAGATTGAACATGACATCTTAAGAAGAATGGGAGATCCAAGAATTCATTTTGCCATTGTCTGTGCCTCAAAATCCTGTCCTAACTTAAAAAATGAAGCCTTTGAAGCAGATTTACTGGAATCTCAATTGAATGAAAGCACGTTGACCTTTCTCATGGATCCTGAAAAAAATAGTTATTCTGACAGCGCAATCGATATCTCAAAGATCTTCAAATGGTTCTCCAAAGATTTCAAAGCTGATGGTGGGGTGATTTCCTTCATCAATTCTCATCTTAATTCCGCCATTAAGGATTCGACTCCAATATCATACAAACCTTATTCCTGGAGTCTTAATGAGTGATATCTCAGTAATTATCCCAACCTTAAACGAAGGTGATCGTATTGAGGGACTTCTTCAATTTCTGTCCACTAACTCAAACCCTGATAACATCAAAGAAATCATTGTTGTTGATGGTGGCAGTACAGATCAAACGGTGAATCAAATTCTCAAGTTTGATAAAGTGCGGTTGATAAAGTCAAAAAAAGGAAGAGCCTTTCAACTAAACACAGGAGCTGAACTGGCAACTGGCTCTGTTCTTTATTTTATTCATGCCGACTGTATTCCACCTAGGTCTTTTGACCAGCTGATACTTGATCGTATTAGTCTGGGACATGATGCAGGATGTTTCAGACTCAAATTTGATAGTCCGCACTGGTGGTTGCGCCTGGCCGGTTGGTTCACAAGATTCAATTGGCGTATCTGTCGTGGGGGTGATCAGAGTTTATTCATTACCAGAGACCTGTTTGAAGCAATTGGTGGTTATGACGAACGGTATTTAATCTATGAGGATAATATTTTAACCGAGGAGCTTTTCAGAAGAAAAAAACACATCGTTATCAATGAACCCATAGTCACATCGGCTCGATTGTATGAAACGCATGGAGTTTGGAAACTTCAATATCATTTCTGGCGGATTCATCTGAAGCACAGACTCGGAAGCTCAGCCTCAGAATTATACACATATTATAAGACCAATATTCAGGGGTAGACCTTCTTGTGTATCTTTAGCACAATGAAACCATTTGAGATCATTTTTTCAATCTTCCTTTCAGCAGGAGCTATTCAGGGGCTTGTTTTTGGAATTCTCCTTTGGCGGGATCAAGGAGTTAATCGCACAGCAAATAAGGTCCTGGCGACCATTTTGTTCTTTTTTACTTACCGTTTGCTCGTTGAATTGCTTAAAATTTTTGGTTTTGGATATTACGATTGGCTCTATCACATTTTACTAGAATACAACTGGATCTACGGCGCGCTCATCTATTTTTTTGTTAAAGCCTATGTGACTCCTAACTATCGATTTCGTTTAAAAGACGAATGGATTCATTTTATTCCTGTTCTGATTGAATTTTTCTGGAGTAATTTTATAAAATCACAAACTTTTTTTTGGGACGGCACCAAAGAAAGCCTTTCCTGGCTTGGCTACTGGGGATATGTAGTATGGATGCATTACCCAACGCAATTTGTACTTACCACTGCGCTTATCATCTTCTATACTGCAAAAAGTACTGTACTTATGAAGGAGGTCGAACATGAACGCTCATATATTATCCCACAAGCATTGAGATGGGTTCATCGTGTAGTGACAGTGCTTAAGTACTATGCCCTCTGTGTACTGGTAATTGTTCTCTCAGATTTTTTATTTCTCGATTACGCTTTTACCAAAATTTACGAATACCCTATTTTCGTGGGTATGGCAGCTATTACCTATTGGCTGGGAATTCAGGGTTATACTCACAGAAATACACCTGTCATCAAACCAAATGCCGTTTTAGATGAACATCACCTCAGTCGTCTGAAACAAATTGCATTGCAGCTGGAACAAAAAATGCAAGACGATGAGCTCTATAAAGACCCCGAACTCTCCCTCACCACCCTATCAAACTACCTGGGCATCAAATCCTACCTCATCACCAAGTGTCTGAATGTCCATTTTAATACCAAGTTCAACGATTATGTGAACATGTACAGAATTGAAGAGTTGAAAAGGTTACTGTCTGATGAAAAGAATAAGAATTACACCTTATTGGCATTGGCCTATGAAGCAGGGTTTAACTCTAAAGCCTCGTTCAACAGAGCCGTTAAAAAGCTTACCGGAAAACCACCAGGAGCCCTAAAGCCATGAGGTCTCAATTCTATTTATGACCCCTTTTCTGTTCTGAAAAAAGGTCTCAACTACAGAATTGAGACGAATGAGAAGGATGCCTTCCCCATATTTGTGTCCTCATTTAATGAACATGAAAGGATTTATTTTTCTAATACTCGCAGTTTGCTCTGGCAGTCTGCTCGCTCAAACAACTTATGGTACTCCTCCCGAAGGAAATATACCTGATAAACTAAAAAAGATTCCACTCGGGATCGAAGTAAGACATTTTCCAAAAATTAACGACCCTGTAAAGATCAATAACAACTACTATTGGAAACATGCTACAGCAATTCTGTCCGTTTCTGACGACGTCACAATCATTGAATTTGGTGCCTATTTGTTTTACAACAACCGGTGGAACCTGAGAAAAAGGTACAACCTAAGCGATATGGACCTTTTATTTGGCACAAAACAGCAAGTGCTGCAACAGGGTGAGCCTTATGTGTATTCTAAAAACTGGAGAATAAGTGATCAACTATTCGGAGGCTGGGCCCTTTGGTACTTTATAGGAATCAATACCAAGGGACATACCATCTGTGGTTATGCCACTATTCATACCACCGATAATCTTTTAAATAATTAAACTATGAAACAAATTGCAATTACCCTGATGCTAGCTCTAAGCCTTCCATCGAGTAGCCTAATGGAGCAACATTCCCAAAACATAAATCTCAACCAACTTCACTGGACTGGTAAAGCAGCCTTCAATACTTATAGCCTAAGCGGTACCATTAACGTAGAACAGGTCGTTTCGAAAATCGGTCTCAATACGATCGAGGAGCTTCTAATTGTGGTAGATATGACTAGCCTTAATCATGAAAACAGTGATTTAACAACTCATTTACAATCTAAAGATTTTTTTGAGGTGAGCAAGTTTGAAACAGCTGTCTTCACACTCTCTCAACCGGCTAAGATCATTAATGGTAAAGCTACCATTAAAGGATTACTCAGCATTAAAGGCATCAGTAAGGAGGAGAGTTTTACAGTGGCTGTTATCAACAATGAATTGGTTCTTGATATCGTTATCAACCGCATTAATTACAAGATTACATATAATTCGCCAAGCATCTTTGAGAAGTTGAAAGATCAAGCCATTGCAGATGAATTCAGAATTTCGGGAAAAATCTCATTGGAATAAGCGGCTTTTTAAGAACTCGTGGCTCTTGTTAATCTTAACTTAAAAAGGATTAAAGAAGCCTTAAAAAGCTTCCTGGTTTACAGGTGAACGTTTATCTTGGCTTTGGATCTAAGTATAAAATGTCAATCAAAAAACTCTTTAGCCTCCTTTTTCTTGGAAGTTTTATCGCACTAAACGCACAACAAACCATATCGGCGCGACTTATCGATAGCACCACTGTAGAAGCAGTTCCGTATGCTACCATTCAATTCAACAAAGGAACCGGTGTGATTAGTAATGAAAACGGGGTGTTTAATTTGAGCCTGCAAAGACCACTTCTAGAAGAAGACAGTCTTTACATTAGCTGTCTCGGCTTTGAAAAGCTCCAATTGTCTGCCTTAACCTTCACTGATAGCATCATTTACTTAAAACCTAAGTCCATTGATCTGGATCAGGTGGTCATTACGAATGAAGATCTTGAAATTGATGAAATTATCGATAGTGTAAAGATTAATCTGGCAACCAATTATGAAAACAGTTACAGCAAAAGAAAGTTATTTTTTCGCGACAGCTATTACACCTACATGGACAAAACCGAGGTGACTTTAAAAAAATCCTCTATTCCTGAGATCAACCAAACCTTTGTTGACAGTATCCTGAATACAGTTCCAAAAACATGGAATAGTCACGCCGAAGTTCTGGGAGAGCTATATGGAAAAATTCAACAGAGCGAGCCACAAAAAATGGACATGTACAAGGCCTCGTATTTGTACGACAAGAAGAATGAAATCACCTTTGAAAACTACGAAAAGCGCTTCAATGAAATTTTTAGAAAACACGTAAAGCGGGATTCCTATTTCAAAATCAAATCAGGCATTTTTGGCACCAAAGAAGACATTGATCCATCTATGTTTGGAGATGAAGAGCAGGAACAAGCCGAAGAAACCGAGGCTTTTTTAAAAGAACAGCAGGAAAAGGAAAATCGCAGGAAAGAGAACTTTTTGAAGTATCGAAAGAATCAAATACATTCCTCCGAACTTGATAACTTTTTATCAGAGGATAATCAGCTGAACTTCCTTGAAAAATCAAGAAAATATCGGTTTAAACTAGTAGACTATGATTTCTTCGACAGCGCCTTTGTTTACAAAATTACTTTTGAACCTAAAGGAGGAGCCGACTTTAAGGGAACCATGTACGTAAATACCGATGATTTTGCAGTAATGCGTGTTGACTATGAAAATGTAAAGTCACTTAAAAAATTATCCCTTTTAGGTATTTCGTTCAATGAATATCAGAAAAAAGGCACCATCATTTTTCAGCGAAACCAAAACGATAAGTACAGTCTTAAGTATATGGATGAGAGCAAAGGTCAGCGTTTTGGGATCAAGCGTCCCCTCAAAATCATAGAAAAAAATAAAAACGTTAAAGGCCGTCGGAAACAGAACGAGGTAGCTTGTAAATTACATTTCATTATCCGCAATATTGAAAAAACAGAGTTAATTGTCTTTGAGACCAATCCTCTCAGTAAGGTTGATTTTGATAACTTCAAAGAAGATCCCGATGTCTTACCTACTTATTTAAGTGCTTATGACCCCAGTTTCTGGGAAGGTTACAACATCATAGAACCCAATGAAGCTATCAAAAACTGGAAACTAATTAATGAGACTGAGCCTTCTGTATCCTCGGACTAAAAGTACTGACCAATTCCAAAGACCACGCCATTACTCACCTTATCTCCCAGACTAAGACCATAGTCTATACGAAACACTGCGTTAAAGATCCTGCGATGAATGAATCGAATTCCCAAACCCGTAAATAAAGCGGTATTGTTAAACTCTATGAGATCACTTAATTGACCACCCGGATCCTGCCAGGTACCCGCATCAATAAATACGTTGCTCTGCATGGCAAACCATCCTTTTTCGAAAAAGGTGTACCTGTATTCAGTATTTACAACGACCGAGGCTGTTCCTCGATCCACCACATTCCCCACCCCTCTGATGTTGAGTTGATTGTCCAGCGCAAAGGGTGCAAAGGGCGTAGTATCATTAGTAGCATACCCCAATCGTAATCGGTTGGCCCAGTTACCTCGTGCACCTATCCGTTTAAAATATTCAAAGTCGTTTCTGCCAATAAAGAAGTTTCGAAGCAGGTCATTTTCACCCTCTGATCGCAGTGTGAAGCTATAGGAAAATAGTGATCTGAACCCATCCACATACTGGTATTCATTAGTGATGTTATTGTACTCGTACTGTCCAACCAATGATATCCGCTGTACACCTAAATTCTCAGGAATCTCAGCTGGAAGTTCCCCATTGAGATAACTGTAATCTTCGTTAGCAAAATTGAGACCCAAATCAAAACGGTTTTTGAAATTGTGCTCATAAAAGAGTCGAAATTCGATAGCACGGCTATCAAACTTATAGTTCACATCACGCTCATCATTGAAAAAAACAGGTTCCTGAAGTACATTGTTTTGGTAATTGAGCCCTATTCCCCACTTTCTAGTGAACAGATTAGGTGCGACCCAGAAGAAACCAAATGAGTCAAAGACGTTTCGGCTGTAAAATCCACCAATGGTCTGATTCTGGCCCAAAAAGTTAAAGTCGAAAAGCGAGGTTCTAAAAGCAATCCCATCATTCACATCCTGTGTGACATTCAGACCGGGAATAATGGCAAAATTTTCTACCACAGTATAGATTACCCTGTATTTTTTCTGAGAAAGCATTTCCACCTTAAAAGAAGCACTTGCCACTGATGGTAAGAGTTTAAAACGTCTCACGTCAGAAGCCAAACGCGTTGAGTCTAAGGAGGCTCCCTCTTTAACATAGGCCAGTCGCTTTAAAAATGAGGCTTTGGTTCGCTTATTACCAATAATCTGTATCTCGACTACTTGCGAAATCTGAGCAAAAGCCTGCACACTCAGCACTACGCTGAGTGCCATCATGAATTTTGCCTTCATGTAATGGTATTTCAATTATTTAACCGAGGTTTAACAATTGTTGTTCATCTTGCTTTCACTGTTCAGACGTGCGCTCGCCTAATTCATTACATGAATTTCTATAAAAAGAGTTTAAAAAATTTATTGGTGATTCCCGTAGTAGACCTCAAGAACGTCTTGTACGGGTTTATTTTGAGGGGTAAACTGATTGTTTTTCAGCCCTCCAACTTCCTCGTGATTGACAAACCATTTCCAGATATATCCTCCGGCAAACCAAGGCTCGTTCCATACAGATTGAAACAAGGCTTCAGTAGCATTGCTCTGAGCTTCAAGATTCACGGAGGTCATTGATCGGTCATAACGCCACGGCTCTTTGGCAGTGTAGTCCACACTCCGATAACCAAACTCCGTAAACAAAATAGGTTTATGCATCTGTTCGGAGAACTTAGCCAACTTTATTTTTTGAAATTCCCAACCTCTGAGACAGTCTTCAATGCTAGGGGTCTGCATATCACTAACCGGAAAATAGGCATCTATACCAACATAGTCTAGCCGATCCCAAAAGGGAGTGCGCCAAAACTCATCCCAATTTGCCGCATAGGTAAGTTTACCACTATAAACGCGCTTTATATCATCGATTAAGTTATACCAAAACTCAGGGCGGTTTTTAATAAAGAGCTCCAGTTCGGTTCCTATGCAAAATACAGCAACTTCCATTTCTTGAGCCAGGTTTGCATATTCCAGAATAAATTTTGAATAACTCCTTTCAAGGTCTTCCCAGTCGTCTTCATTGGTCATTACCAGGGCACCGGTAAACTCACCTCGCCAGATCCAAATCTGGGGTTTTAACATCACCGAGAGACCTTGTTTGTAAAGTTCTTTAATGTACTGTTTAGCACCTTCTCTGGTCTCCCCAAACCATTGTCTATCCGTGTTAAAGATGATTCTTGGGTTATTAATATCTCTTATAAATCCAAAAGGCATAATGGCAGCGGCATTGGCATTAATATTTACCAATGGCTGAACATGGATACTATCAACGGGAATTCTACTAGCGACAAGGCTCACTCCATTAATCCTGGGCTCTGGTACAGGAGCTGCAGCACAAGCCACCAGTAATAACAAAAGAGAAAGGATTAAGAGTCGTTGCATGCTGAAAAATTATGTCTAAATTTAGAGAAATTGCGAGGGTTTCGTTAAGTTTTAACAAAACCTTCGACCGATTACTCAATTAACAGTAAGCATTAATGCATCACATCGTTATTATTGGTAATGGCATATCCGGAGTTACTTTGGCTCGCCATGTCCGCAAGCTATCAGATCACAAAATCACCATTATTTCTTCAGAATCAGAATTCTTTTTTTCACGTACTGCTCTAATGTACGTTTATATGGGACATATGAAATTTGAGCATACCCAACCCTATGAAAAGTGGTTTTGGAAAAAAAATCGAATACACCTTAAAAAGGCATATGTCCAGAAGGTAAACACAGATGATAAAACCCTCTACTTGGCCGGGGGTGGGCAACTGACCTATGACAAGCTGGTCATTGCTACCGGTAGTAAGCCCAACAAATTTGGCTGGCCTGGTCAGGACTTGAAAGGAGTTTTGGGGCTATATCATAAGCAAGATCTGGAGAATCTGGAGCGCTATGCTCCAAATAACGAAGTGTGCAAGCGCGCCGTAATTGTGGGAGGCGGGTTAATTGGAATTGAACTTGCCGAAATGCTGAGCTCTCGCAGTATCCCTGTCACTTTTTTAGTACGCGAAAGTAGTTTTTGGAATGGAGTTTTACCTGAAGGTGAAAGTACAATGATTAACAGACATATCCTATCTCATCACATCGACCTGAGGCTGTCTACTAATCTTAAGGAGATCAAAGCTAACGATAAGGGTAGAGTAAAATCAGTAATCATTGAAGAAACCAAAGAAGAAATAGCTTGCGACTTAGTAGGGTTAACGGCCGGAGTCTCTCCAAATATTGATTTTCTAAAATCCTCGAAGATTGCTTTAGGAAAAGGTGTTCTTGTGAACAGACAACTGGAAACCAATGTTAAGGATGTCTTTGCCATAGGGGACTGCGCTGAGCAGCAAAAAGCCATTGGCAATCGTCAACCCATTGAATCAGTATGGTACACTGGCAGAATGATGGGAGAAACTCTGGCTCAAACGCTATGCGGAAATAGGCGAAGTTACAAGCCTGGACACTGGTTCAATTCAGCCAAATTTTTTGATATTGAATACCAAACTTATGGCTGGGTGCATGGTATGAAAGGGAAACCAGAATATGAAGAACAATTCCACTGGATCCATAAGGATGATGACAAGTGCATTACAGTAGCTTATCATAAGAATACCCGCTTATTCCTTGGTATTAACACCTTTGGTATAAGAATGCGACACGAGATCTTCGATCGCTGGCTTACAGAAGAACGCGATGTCGATTATGTCATGGAACATCTGGAAGAAGCCAATTTCGACCCTGAGTTCTACTCACGTTACGAAAATCAGATTCTTAAAGCATTTACTAACCGTCTTCAAACAGTATAAAATGAGCAACAAATTACATCTGAGCATGTCACTGGCCAAGCCGGACGCATTGCACATCACCAATGCTCAAAAAATAGGGATCATCACTGGAGTCACCGGGTTATTTATAATGGTACTAGCCTTATTCAATGTTGAATTCCCCAGTAAGGGTCTTTTTCTGGTATTGTCTATTGGTCTGGTCGCAACTGGCGTTATTGTTTATACCAGGTCGGCTTATCTCCATAAACTTGAAGGCATTAAAAATGATGGTACCTGGTTCAAATCTGTCTCGTCACGAGGTATCTGGGGTTGGATCATCGGATTAATCTTAACTGGTTTTTACATTGTACTTTATTTCTTTCCGGAGTATCTGGGGCTCGCTTCTGAGGGAACAGCCAATACCGGACTCATTAGTCTTTTTGACCCACTGAGTGAATTATTAAGTGGCAGGCCAGCCAGCCAGTGGTTCGTTTATGGGACACTTTACACCTTAGCCATATTAGCCTTTGGTTACAAGTTTATATTGAAATACCGTCATAATCGCTATCAGCAATTGAGAACTATTTCGGTGATGTTTTTTCAGCTGGCCTTTGCCTTTCTCATCCCTGAGGTCATGTATGTGATGAACAACAATTTACCTTACTACGACATGAAGAGCATATGGCCACTTAATTACTATATCTTTGATGAATGGTCAGTAAACGCATTTATTTCAGCGGGTAACCTAGGCCTTGGCCTTTTAATCTTTGGAATTTTATCGGTCTTTGTCATTACTCCTATTTTAACCTTTAAGTACGGGAAACGTTGGTACTGCTCCTGGGTTTGTGGTTGTGGTGGTTTGGCAGAAACTGCGGGAGATCCTTTCAGGCATTTATCTTCAAAAAAACTAAGCGCATGGAGGCTGGAGCGCTGGCTCATTCACGTGGTTCTCGTGTTTTCTGTGGTAATGACCACAGCTGTGGTGTACAGTTATTTAGGATATGACCACAACCACTTTTGGCTCACACGCGGGGTTTTCATCTCTTTGGTGGTTGGACTTTTAAGCTTCGTATTTTTTGGAGTGATGTACTTTAAGCGTCAGGAATTTGGAAAAGACGCCAAGTATGGTGCCATTGGATTTTTTGTTCTGATTGCTCTTCTACTCATCATGCATTTTACAGGAACGACCGATAAATTATTTTATATCAATTCAGGAAGTCTGCGTTCTGCATACGGTCTTTATATTGGATCCATTTTCTCCGGGGTAATTGGTACAGGATTCTACCCCATTCTGGGAAATAGAGTATGGTGCCGATTTGGATGTCCTATGGCCGCCATTTTAGGATTTCAGCAACGCTTGTTCTCCAAGTTCAGAATCACCACCAACGGAGGACAATGCATTTCATGCGGCAATTGTTCGACCTATTGCGAAATGGGAATTGACGTGAGAGCCTATGCCCAGAAAGGTGAAAATATTGTACGATCGAGTTGCGTGGGTTGTGGTATCTGTGCTGCCGTTTGCCCGAGAGGTGTCCTTAAATTGGAGAACGATAGCTTAAATGGCCGGATCAATGCAAATGAGATCTTGCTTGGCAACGATGTGGACTTAATTAAATTACTGAATAAGAACTAAGAAATACTATTTTTGCCCCTGATTAGTCTCTTATGCTCAGTATAAAGGTCATTATTCCTGCTCATAACGAAGCGGATTCCATCGCTTACGTCATCAAAGACCTGCCTGCCTTAGTTAACGAAGTTGTAGTAGTAAGTAACAACTCTACCGATGAAACGGAAGTCAATGCAAAAGCAGCTGGTGCAACTGTTTTATCTGAATCTCGAAAAGGATACGGTTGGGCTTGTTTAAAAGGCATGTCCTACCTGGCTGAACAGGAAACACCCCCCGATATTATTGTCTTTTTGGATGGTGACTATTCGGATTTCCCCGAAGAACTGGAAAAAATAGTAGCTCCTATCGTCAAAGATAACATCGACTTCGTAGTTGGAGCAAGAACAAAAGCTCTAAGAGAAAACGGATCCATGACTGGCCCCCAAATTTTTGGGAACTGGCTGGCTACAAGACTTATGCGGCTCTTTTTTAACTCGAGATTTACAGACCTCGGTCCGTTCAGAGCCATAAAATACGGTAGTTTGCTGGAATTAAATATGGAGGACAAGACCTATGGATGGACGGTTGAAATGCAGCTGAAAGTTCTTAGAAAAGGTCTGAGCTACAAAGAGATACCTGTTCACTATCGAAACAGAATTGGGGTCTCAAAAGTTTCAGGAACCATAAAAGGTGCTATATTTGCAGGCATTAAAATTCTTGGCTGGATTTTTAAATACAGCATAAAGTCATGATATTAGAAACCATCATCATTACCCTATATACTGTAGCCATTGTGCTTATTTTTATGTATGCACTGGCTCAGCTAAATCTGCTGTATAATTATTTAAGCTCAAAGAAAAACGAAGAAACGCCCGAACTATTTGATCTGTCCAATCCTGAGGAGGTGCCATTCGTCACCATCCAGTTACCTGTGTATAACGAGATGTACGTCATGGAGCGTCTTTTGAACAACATTGCTCAAATGGACTACCCCAAGAATAAACTGGAAATTCAGGTGCTGGATGATTCAACGGATGACACGGTATCGGATACTCGTTCTCACATTGAAGAATTGAAGAAAGGCGGTTTAAATATTCATCATATTACAAGAACGGACCGAACAGGATTTAAAGCAGGGGCTTTAAAGGAGGGTCTTAAAATCGCTAAGGGGGAGTTCATTGCTATATTTGATGCTGATTTTTTACCCAGTCCCAACTGGTTGAAACGCACCATCCCACACTTTAAAGACGGACAGATTGGTGTTGTGCAAACACGATGGGGACATATCAACAGAGACTATTCATTGCTCACCAAGATACAGGCCTTTGCTCTGGATGCCCATTTCACTCTGGAACAGGTAGGACGAAACAGCAAAGGGCACTTCATCAACTTCAATGGTACTGCAGGTGTCTGGAGACGCACGTGTATCATTGATGCTGGAAACTGGGAAGGGGATACCCTTACCGAAGATCTGGATTTAAGCTATAGAGCCCAACTTAATAATTGGAAGTTCAAATATCTGGAAGATGTGGAAACTCCTGCAGAATTGCCTGTAGTGATCAGTGCCGCCAGGTCACAGCAGTTCCGATGGAACAAGGGTGGTGCTGAGAATTTCAGGAAAATGTTGTGGAGGGTGATCAAGTCCAACAATATTCCTTTTAAAACCAAAGTCCATGGTTTACTGCATTTATTGAACAGCACCATGTTCCTTAGCATTTTTACGGTTGCCATCTTAAGTATTCCAATGCTCTATATTAAAAACGAGTACGCACATTTAAGAACTTATTTTTACATCATGAGCTTCTTTGTGATCAGTACTGTGATCTTCTTTGTTTGTTACTGGTTTATGTACCGACAGATTTACGGTAGTGGGTTTAAAAAATTCTTTAGTTATATAGGTATGTTCTTTACCTTCTTTTCTATTGCGATGGGCTTTTCCCTACACAACTCGATTGCTGTTCTAGAAGGTCATCTAGGCAAAAGAAGTGAATTTGTACGAACCCCAAAGTTTAACATCAGCTCCATCACCGATTCCTGGAAAGGTAATAAGTACCTGCGTCAAAAACTATCACCAAATATTATTCTGGAAGGGCTGTTAATGCTTTACTTTGGCTTTGGACTATACAGTGCATTTATAGTTGGAGATCAAGGAGGCGACTTTGGATTGTTCCCATTTCATTTGATGCTTTTCATCGGGTTTGGTTATGTCTTCTTTAAGTCTCTAAGCTCTAAAGTGTGATTTCCCACTGGAAACATCACAAGATTTCATTTTTATTTGTTCTACTCATTGCCATTTTCTATTGGGTATTTGCCTATCAACTGATTCGAACGGATTTCCCTAAACTTTTAGGCCTATACCTAGCTTTATTTGCTTTTACCTACCAACTCTCTAAGAGTATAGGGCATAATTTTAAGTTAATTCTCATCCTTGGAATTGGGTTCAGATTACTCTTTATCGTTGCCATGCCCAATCTGTCACAGGATTTTTACAGATTTATCTGGGATGGGTACCTTACGCTTAATGGTAATAACCCCTATCTGTTCACTCCCAAGGAGCTAATGGCCACATCCAGTCCAGCAATACCAAACGCAGAACTTCTTTATGAAGGTATGGGTGCACTAAGTGCTTCCAATCATTCCAATTATCCACCCATCAATCAGTGGTGCTTTGCCTTGGCCAATTTAGTCCCGGGTAATTCAATTTTATCCTCGGTTATTGGAATGCGCATACTCATTATCATGGCCGATGTTGGTATTCTGATCATCGGATCCAAATTACTGAAAGCTATTCAACTACCGGTCTCCAATTTGTTGTGGTATTTCCTCAACCCTTTTATCATCATTGAACTTACAGGAAACCTGCATTTCGAAGGTGTGATGATGTTTTTTCTTATACTAAGTATATACCTGTTAACCCAAAAGAAGTTACTAGGATCAGCCATTTGTTTTGGAGTGAGCATTTCAGTGAAACTGATACCACTGATGTTACTTCCACTCCTGTTTTCGTATTATACAGGCGGATTGAAAAGATGGAATAAAGGTTGGAAAAGTCCGAAAAATTACAGATCTCTTTTCATTTACTATGCAATAACCGGATTGGTATTGACCCTGAGTTTCATTCCTTACATAACAGGTGATTTTATAGATAATTACAGTAGCACTGTAGGTCTTTGGTTCACTAATTTTGAATTCAATGCAAGCGTCTATTACATCGCTCGAGGCATCGGTTTTCTAATTACAGGATACAATGAAATTGCTCTTATCGGTAAGTTTCTGCCCTTAATAACTGTTGGGGTCATTGGCTACTTCGCTCTATTCAAGGATCTAGAGGAGCCAAGGGCCCTTGTTGTTTCCATGTTATTTGTAATGAGCTTGTATCTGTTAATGAGCACCACTGTGCATCCATGGTACCTTACAGGCATTGTTACACTTAGTGTGTTTACCAATTATAAGTACCCTGTCATATGGTCATTGACAGTAGTTCTTAGCTATTTTGCCTATTCACAAACTGACTTTAAAGAAAATTATTGGATAATAGCCATCGAATACCTCATCGTGGCATTCTACTTTTTTAAGAACGGAAGAAAGTTAAGGCAATTTAAGTTCCCTATTCTTCCTCGTTAGATTCCTCCTCGAGATCTTCAGGAGGCTGGACGGCCTCTGGATCGTCGGCTTCATAATCTTCATAGTCATCTTCGTCGTAGTTTTCCATAGTTACGGCCAGCTTTGTGCTAACCTTAACAAGATACTTGGTATCATCGGTCACCACTTCAACAGCTTCAATAAGTTCGTTTTTAGCGTTTCTAAACGAAATGATGTGGTCATCATCATAACCATAAGGGTACTTCTCAACGAGAAGCGCCAGAATCTCTGGTGTTAACTTTTTAAAATCAACGATGACACGCTTTAGGTTGTCTTTCATTATTGGGGGGTTGATTGATTTCAGTTCATCCAAGATACAAATGTATTCGAACAAGAAAAAAGAATTAATTATTAATTCTATGTAAACAATACTGTGACTATGATCTCCGAAGTTCGCTTTTGCTTAAAGCATTTTCAGAGTATTCAATTCCTGCTTGGTCAGGTGCTTCCAGTGACCCCTGGGAAGATCTTTTTTTGTAAGATGGCCAATAGCAACACAATCAATGCGCAGTATGGAATAGTTTAATGCCTCAAAAATAGTTCTGATGATTGAATTGCCTGTGTTTTTTATTTTAAGTCCAATCTCGCTTTTTGAAGAACCTTCGATGTAACTGATCTCCTCTACCTCAACAGTTTTTTCATCGATTTTCAGTCCTTCCTGAATCTTTTTAAAGTCTTCATGCTTTAAGTTCCTGTCCAGACTTATGTGAAATAAGCGCTCTACCCCTCGAGAAGAATTAGTAAACTTCTGTACCACAACATCATCATTTGTAAAAAGCAGGAGACCAGTTGAATTACGTCCTAGTCTACCTATAGGCTTGATTCTAACTGGAGTGGCATTAGCTACAAGATCCATTACCGTTTTACCCTTTTCTGCACTGGTCGTAGTGGCAAATCCCTTCGGTTTATTAAGCAAAACATACACCTTAGGTTCCGGGTTAATTCTCCTACCATCAAAACGCACATCATCTGAAGGCATCACTTTGTAGCCCATTTCAGTAATGATTTTGCCATTAACTGTTACCAGACCTAGGGCTATGTTCTCATCGGCCTCCCTTCTGGAGCAAAGACCAGAATTAGCAATATACTTGTTCAAACGCATCAGGCCATCATCAGAAGAGGGTGACGATTTCTTATGCTGTGCTCCGCGCTCTTTCTTAGCCGGTTGTTTTTGTACTGAGGGTTTCCCCGATCTTTTATTTGTTTTGCCTTTCATAATACGCAGACAAAGGTACACTTATTAAGTACACCATTTATTTTATTTCAACTGTACTTTGTCTTTCTGTATTGACCGTTAAATGAGTAACATCAGGTCGGGAATAGTGCCCAACAGGATCGAAATTCTGCCGTTCTTCCAAGACCCGCTTGAAGTCGATAGTCTCAACGATCAATCCTTCTCTATCTGTCACTGGTGGGATGATCCATTCTCCGTCCGGTCCAGCAATACAACTCCCCCCATTTGTTAACCACTGGGGTGAGTGTTTTAACAAGTCTTCCAAATAGGGAGTCTCGGACGGAAAATCTGATTTACGCATAAGACTTGAAACAGAGACCACATAAGACCTGGATTCTCTCGCAATGAATCTCGTGATATCTTTTGTGTTGTGATCGCTCCCGGGCCATACAGCTACATGCAGGTTTTCTCCTTGTCCGTACAAGGCCGTCCTTGGAAGGGGCATCCAGTTCTCCCAACAGTTTAGCCCTCCTACCGTAAACGACTTTAATTCGTGTACTTTCAGCCCATGACCATCACCCGGTGCCCAGGTAAGACGCTCATCGTAAGTTGGTCTTAGTTTCCGGTGAACCGATTTAATTTCTCCGTGTTCATTTATATACACCAGACTGGCATAGATACTATGACCTCCTCGATCCTGAGGGCGCTCGATGATCCCTAAGTAAATAGCCGTTTGATAATGTTTGGCTAGTTTCTGAACAGATTGAAGCTCTCCCTTCTCAATACATACTGCTTGAGATACATAATGGGCATGTAGCTCTTTATTTTGCTTGGTATTCCATTCAGCTCCACCCAATAAGGCCAGCCAAAATGGATACCCTGGAAGCAGAGCTTCACCAAAGACCACAAGTTCGCATTGTTGTTCGCCAGCTTCTTTAATTGCGTTCTCAATTTTCTCAAGGGTTTTCAATTTATTAAGCCAAACTGGCGCCACCTGAGCCATTCCTATTTTTAAGGTGTCCTTCATTCAAATACGATTTAATACAACAGTCACATCAATTAATAAAATGGAAATAACTCCAGATACAATGATGAATTTTAAAATATTATGCAGCCATAAGTAGTGTGCTCTTCTGTAAGACTTCCAGATAAGCAATACAAGGGCAACCAATAGTACAATAGCACCGTAAAAGTAATAGAACATGTGTCCAATATCAAACCACAGGATCAAAGCCATTCCAGTAATCACGGTAATAAGACATAAGAATGAAAACATCATTTTAGAAGAACGCTCACCATACACCACCGGAATGGTCCGATAATCAAGAGCAAGGTCACCTTTAATATTTTCCAGGTCTTTCGTAAGCTCCTTAATAGTCACCAGAAGAAAGAGAAAAATGGCATGCATAAAAACCACCGTTTCAAAATTTCTGTAATAAATAAAAATTGCAAAAAACGGGGTAACGGTCAGAAGTGCAGAAATCACAGTTCCTGTAATGGGTGTTTTTTTTAATCGATGTGAATAGAGCCAGATACCAAGGATGTAAAATCCAAAAAACAATACGGCTCTGAATGAGACATAACTTGCAAATATTAAAGCAAGAAAATTTAATCCAAAATAAAATGAAAGTTTGGTGTTTTGACTAACCAGGCGATCCAGCATGGATTTTTGTGGTCTGTTGATCAGGTCTTTTTCGGAATCGTAAAAACTATTGATAATATATCCAGAGGCAATGGTAGCAGAGGAGGCCAAAACAAGCATTAGTAAGTTAACATCAAAAAGCACCTCTTTTAACTTTTTGTCATAGGCGAAAATATAGATAGATGCCAGGTATTGTGCGATAATGATCACCAGGATATTATAGCCTCTTACCACAGAAAAAAGGCTGAACATCTTTAACAGCACCATTTTCTGTTTTCTTGATAACATGACTATCCTTTATGAGAAAGATAAGCAACTTTGCTTTTAGAAATGGTAGACCACTTCAAGTTTATGATCTTTCAGCGCTAGTTGAGCGCGTTCAAGATTCTCAGTGAAACCAAGAATATACCCTCCACCTCCAGAGCCACATAACTTTAGATAATAGTCATTGGATTCCAATCCCTTTCTCCATAATTCATGGAACTGAGCAGGGATCATTGGTTTAAAATGGTTTAGCACCACTTTGGATAATTTCTTCGTGTTTTGAAATAAGGATTTTATATCTCCTTTTAGGAAGTCGTCAACACAGGCATCAGTATGTTTAATAAACTGCTCCTTAAGCATATTTCTAAATCCTTCCTGTTTCATGTTTTCCATAAAGAGACTTACCATCGGAGCGGTCTCACCAACCATTCCGCTATCGAGTAAAAATACTGCCCCTGTTCCTGTAGCATTCTGAGAAGGAATTCCTGTTGCCTCTATATTGTCTTTTGAGTTGATTAAAATTGGTAAGCTCAAATAACTGTTTAAAGGGTCCAATCCAGAAGATTTACCATGGAAGAATGACTCCATGGATGAAAAGATCTCTTTTAATTTAAGCAGTTTGTCTCTGGTAAGGTTTTCAAGCACAGTGATTTTGTCCAATCCGTATTTGTCATATATGGCAGCGACAAGAGCTCCACTGCTTCCTACTCCATAGCCCTGAGGTATTGACGAATCAAAAAACATTCCTGATTCAATATCCTTATCAAGTTTTTCAAAATCAAAAGTCACTAGTTCAGGGTTTAACCCTTTAAGGTAGGCGGCATATCTTGCCAGACTTTCATTCGATTTTATCGCATCGGTACTGGGATTTTGTTCAACCTTAAGCGCTCCATTGTAGAAATTATACGGAATAGACAATCCTTTGGAATCTTTAATAATCCCATATTCCCCAAACAGGAGAATTTTTGAATAAAATAGAGGACCTTTCATAGGCAATTTTTCGCGCTCTAACTAAAGCTAGAGTCCTAATGCTGGGGTAAAATTACAATTCTTTTGCTCCCCCGCCAATACTGTCGCAAATATAATGTCCCTTTTGGCAATACGCAACAAGCTCATTCTTAATGAATTCATAAACTTTTTCCTTCTCCTTTTCAGGAAAAAGAAGGTGCACATTGGCTCCTGCATCTAAGGTAAAACAGGCCTTGGAACCAGTATTCCTACGAAAATTCCAAATGTGATTGAGTATTTCAAGCGTATTGGGGCGCATCAAAATAAAATAAGGCTGACTGCTCATCATCATCGCATGAAGTGTTAATGCTTCGCCTTCTACCAAAGCAATAAAGGCATCAAGATCCCCGGTTGCAAAAATCTTCTTCATTTTGGTCATGTGGCTGTCTGCCTGTTTAAAACGTTCTGCAGCAAACGGATGACGGTGCATAAGGTTATGACCCACTGTACTGCTCACCTGCTTTTCACCTTTATCAACCAATAGGATAACGTCCTGGTAATTTTTAAAAACCTCATGTGTTGTCCCTAGGTAGGCAGTTCCAAAGAGGTCAGAACTACCATCATAGTCTTTGTGAAATCCCCAGGAAACGATTCCTCCATCAATACTTCGGGCAGCACTTCCAGAGCCCAGACGAGCTAAGAAAGACCCTTTGGTTTTAAAGTACTTTTCGTATGTCCCGAAAGATGAATTGGGAAGCTGGGATTTGGTAATGTGCTGCTCCAGGCTCATCAGGCACATTGCCAAGGCACTCATACCCGAAGCGGAGGAAGCGATACCGGAACTATGAGGAAACGTATTTTTGGTATCGATTTTAAAATGGTACTGTTTTACAAAGGGAACGAACCGTTCAATCCGCTTTAAAAAGGTTTCAATTTTTGGTTTAAAATCAGGCTTCGGGCTACCCTCAAAAAACACTTCAAAAGAAAAGTCCTTCGAATCATGTCTCCTATACTGGAGCTCAGTGATGGTTTTACACTGATCCAGAGTAAAACTAATGCTTGGATTGGCCGGTATTTGATGTTCTTTTTTGCCCCAATACTTCACCAATGCAATATTACTGGGTGAAGACCAGGTCACCGTCCCCTCCTCAGGTAGCGATTCTTCAGAAATCCTGAGAACAAAATCCCGTTCGGTCATAAACATTTATTTATGGGCAAAGATACAAGATAATTTCAGCCTATTTTATTAGTGAAGATGGCAGGCTATGATGAATCCACCAGTCCATGCATTCTGAAAATTAAATCCACCCGTAACGGCATCAATGTTTAGTACCTCTCCGGAGAAAAAAAGACCCGGAATTAGCCTACTCTCAAACGTTTTAAAATTAATTTCTTTTAAATCCACTCCTCCTGCGGTTACAAACTCTTCTTTAAAAGTGCTTTTTCCAGTGACCTGAAACCGTGCCCTTGTGAGTTGTGAGGCCAGATTCAGCAGCTCCTGCTTAGATAGGTCGGCCCATTTTCTCTGGTGTTCAATCTGTGAAGCCTGCACTAATTTAACCCATAATCGTTTGGGGATCTCACTAAATGCCAAATTAACAACCTGTTTTCTGGCATACGTTTGTTTCATTAATTTCAGACAATCCAAACAAGATTCCTGGTCCATCCGCACAAAATTGATCTCGATCTCAAATTTGTAATTGAGATTGGCAAGGTCTATGGCTCCAAAGGCAGAAAGTTTCAAAATTGCTGGTGCGCTTAATCCTACATGGGTCACCAACAGTGGTCCCTCACTTTTCAGTTGGTTTTCAACAATTGTTACCTCAACATCGTTTACAACTACTCCAGGTATACCTTTTAAGCGCTCATCATCGATATCAAAAGTAAACAGTGATGGTACTGCAGGTATTATGTGGTGACCCAAATCTGAAATCCAGGACCAGGCTTTTGGGGAACTTCCAGTTGCAATCACCAACTGTCTGGCGACCATCACGCCTTGATTAGTCTGAACCCGAAAAAAGGTATCCTTGTTAACAGACTGCACAGGGCATTTGTACTTTATTTCAATGTTCAGGCGTTTTGCTTCACTTAAAAAGCAGTCAATAATGCTTTGTGAAGAGTTACTGATTGGAAATACACGACCATCTTCCTCAATCTTCAGAGAGACTCCTCTATCCTCAAACCATTGCATGGTGTCTCCGGTCATAAACTTGTGGAACGGACCCAATAGTTCTTTTTCACCTCTTGGGT
>CAWZYX010000032.1:0-26724 GCA_963966315.1 uncultured Winogradskyella sp.
ATCCCCTCGCACTGCTGGTTACTGCACAAAGAAGACTTTGATAGGGTTGGAGGGTTTGAACCGGAGGTATATCCCGAAGATTACGATCTGTGCTTTCGATTTTATGAAAAAGGTATGAAGGTAATTGGACTCGATGCAATTCTGCATTACTGGCGTGATCGTTCCAACAGGATCTCTCGTACCTGGGAGGAATACAAGGACAATCGCTATTTTGATCTAAAGCTTCGCTATTTCTATAAACTAGACAGGGAACATCAACGTCCAATAGTTCTTTGGGGCGCCGGAAGAAATGGTAAAGACCTGGCTCAGAAGCTGCTCACCTACGAACAGGACCTGTTCTGGGTATGCGATAATGAACGCAAAATAGGAAAAGACATCTATGGGGTACGACTAAGGCCCTACTCGGAAATACGCCATTTGGAAAAACCGCAAATTATCATTGCGGTAGCCTCGCCCACAGGTAAAAAAGAAATTCAAAAACAATTAGACGCCTGGAAAAAGTTGCCTGTTCGCGATTACTGGTTCTTTTCATAAGCTCAGCTTATGAGAATTTTGAACGAGATTGGTTGATTTATCTTCAAGTTGTCTAGCTTTGATAAAAGTTCTGGAAGGCATGTCAGTTTTTACTATTAAATTTATCTGAACACCCAACCGATGAGACCCTTAAAAAATATAATAAAGCTGCTGCTCGTTCTACTTGCGGGGTTGTTTCTGCTTGTGCTGGTTATTTTCGGTCACCGGGACATTCCACTTGAAGATTTAAAAGCAAAGTACGGACAGCCACCCTCTGGTTTTATATCCATCAACGGCATGCAGGTCCATTACCGTGACGAAGGACCAGTGACAGACAGTATTCCGCTGGTTTTGATCCATGGAACCGGTAGCAGCCTTCACACTTTCAATGCCTGGACCAATAAGTTAAAAGAAACACGTCGGGTCATTCGGATGGATCTCCCTGGATATGGACTTACAGGCCCCTTCCCCAACCGTGATTACAGCATGGCACATTACCTTGAGTTTTTGGCCGCTTTTATGAAAGCTTTAAGTATTAAGTATTGTGTTCTGGGAGGTAACTCTCTTGGGGGAGGCATTGCCTGGCGATACACCCTGCAACACCCCAATACGGTACATCAACTCATACTTATCGACGCCTCCGGGTATCCCACTGCTTCTATGAGCAGACCGCTTGCCTTTCAACTGGCGGAGCTTCCCATTATAAAGAACATCTTTACCATTGTTACTCCAAAGTTTGTCGCTCGCTCTAGTGTGGAAAATGTTTATGCAGATCCTTCTTTAGTATCAGACAGCCTCGTAGATCGCTATTTTGAGCTTACCCTTCGAGCGGGTAACAGGCAGGCCTTTGCGGATCGATTGGCTGTTGAGCACGACCCTGAGGATCATAAAGATATCGTCACTATAAGCCAACCCACATTAATTCTCTGGGGTGATAAAGACGCTCTTATACCACTAGAGATGGCTCATCGATTTCATGAGGACCTCAGGCAGAGCACCCTTATTGTCCTCAAAGAGGTGGGGCATGTCCCCATGGAGGAGCAGCCTTTTGAGAGCCTCAAAGCCGTTAGGGCCTTTATCAACAGATAATTGTACCTTTAAGCATCTTACAGGAAGATACAGTGAAAACATTTGAGCAGTTTTATGCAGCAATGCGTTCCAACCGCTGGTACTGGCTTTTCTACTTATTCTGCCGCTTGTCGCTGGCCTACGCTTTTATTGTGGCAGGCCTTGTAAAAGTATTTGGAGAACGCTTTGCCAGTGGCCTTTCTGCTGTGCATCCCATGGGCGCCTACTTAGAGGCATTGCACCACACGGGATATTATTACACCTTTATTGGCATCGCTCAGGTAATTGCAGCGATCATGCTGTTGATTCCCAGGACAGTCCTTCTTGGAGCCTTGCTCTATTTGCCAATTATTGTCAACATCTGGGTTCTTTCCTTTGCCGTTCGCTTCGAGGGGTCCATAGTAACCGCTCCACTAATGACATTTGCCAATGTATTCCTACTGGTCTGGCATTACGACCGACTGAGATACCTGCTCCCTTCTTTGCACGATTCTCCGCCGGGCATCTTTAAAAAACCTGAACGCTATAGGACTAAATTCCCATTTCTATTTTTTACAATGGTCCTGCTTGTTAGTGTTCTTACTGTTTTATATGCCCAATTTGGGTATGAGATCATGCCACGCAATTCCATTTCAGATTGTAAACAACAGTTTGAGGGCTCAGAGAAGCAAACAGCCGGTTATGCCTTTTGCGAATGTATTCATTCAGAGGGGACACCTCTTGACCAATGCCTTAAAAATTATAACGTATCAAAAACCAACTAATTGAAATACCATCATGAAGAAAATTATTTTAGGCTGTATTTTTGCAGCAATAGTGATGATCAGCAGCCTTGCTTTTATGACAAATAAAGATTTGACCACGCGATCGGGCGATGAATGGCAACTGATCTGGTCCGATGAATTTGAAGGACCAGAGCTCAATACCAATTTCTGGAACCGACAGGTAGAAAAAGCAGGCCGCTTCAATGAGGAGTGGCAGCGCTACACCAACAAAAAGGCTAATGCCTATTTGGAGAACAACTGTCTCGTGATAGAGGCCATCCATCATGGCAAGAAACACGGAATGGATCAATACAGTTCTGCCCGATTAAATACAGCAGGTAAGTTCACCTTTAAATACGGGAAGGTCTCAGCCCGTATCAAGCTACCCTACGGCATGGGCATCTGGCCGGCATTTTGGATGCTGGGGGCCAACATTGATGAAAACGGTGGAGACACCTCATGGCCACTCTGCGGTGAAATTGATATACTGGAACTATACGGGGCTAAAAACGATGCCGTGGTTGAGGCCAATATTCACTATGCTGATGCCTCAGGCAGACATGCTATGATGGGATCCGAATCCTTTGAGCTGGACCGCGGCATCTTTGCAGATGACTTTCACTTGTTTGAATTGGAATGGACTCCCAAAACCATCAGCTGGTCCGTTGATGGCAAGACCTATGCATCTACTTCCATAGCCTCTGAAGAGTTTTCTGAATTTCACAAAGAATTCTTTCTCTTACTGAATATTGCCGTGGGGGGTACCTTTGCGGGACGACCTGACTCCAGTTCTGTATTCCCACAAAAAATGTATGTAGACTGGATACGGGTATACCAAAAGCCCGAGTGACCCCTAAGCGATCCTATTTTGGTAAAAAAGTATATTCTCCCTGTCATCGTCCTCTCTCAATTTTGCTGCACCTCCCTGTGGTTTGCAGGAAACGGAATCATGAATGATCTGGTGCAGGCCTTTGGTCTGAATGCCGGTGCTTTGGGGCATTTAACCTCAGCGGTTCAGCTGGGTTTTATTACGGGTACCCTGTGTTTTGCCATTCTTACTGTTGTTGATCGGTTTTCACCTTCCAAAGTGTTTTTTAGCTGTGCTGCTGCCGGAGCGCTGTTCAACCTGGGGTTGTTGTGGCCTGAGAACAGCTTCTGGAGTATTCTGTGGTTTCGATTTTTCACTGGGTTTTTTCTGGCAGGCATCTATCCTGTAGGAATGAAAATTGCTGCCGACTATTTCAGCAAGGGTCTGGGCAAGTCACTCGGCTTTCTGGTCGGCGCACTCGTATTGGGAACGGCCTCTCCACACCTGTTCAAAAATATGACCCAGAACATCTCATGGAATGCCGTAATTATTATAATTTCACTCATTGCCATTTTTGGAGGATTACTTTTGATGCTATTGGTCCCTGACGGACCATACCGAAAGGCAGGGCAAAAACTAAACCTCTTCGCCTTTTTGGAAGTGTTCAGAGATCAGCAGTTTCGCGCCTCTGCTTTTGGATATTTCGGTCATATGTGGGAGCTCTATGCCTTCTGGACCTTTGTTCCGGTAATGCTGAAAAGCTATAAGCACATACAACCCGGTAGCGCATTTGAGACTTCCCTGTGGAGCTTTTTAATCATTGGTATTGGCGGACTGTCCTGCGTGATGGGTGGCCTTCTGTCACAGTCATTTGGCACTAGGAGGACAGCCTCTACAGCACTTCTTCTGTCGGGACTTTGCTGCCTGCTGTCACCTTTGGTGTTTCAGACAAACAGCTCCATTCTATTTCTGGGTTTTCTGCTATTCTGGGGCATGGTGGTCATTGCCGACTCTCCCCTATTTTCAACAATGGTGGCAAATAATGCTCCTCCTGAAATAAAAGGTACGGCTTTAACGACAGTGAATTGTATAGGTTTTGCCATAACCATCATTAGTATTCAATTGATCAACTGGTTGCAAACATGGACCGATTCTCTGGCGATCTACATGATTTTGGCGCTAGGGCCCGTATTTGGTTTAGTGGCCCTGAGGATAAATAACACAGCGATGACCACTGGAACATAGAAATGACGTATATTTAGTAGACCCCAGTGTTGTCATCGTTAACCGGCCTGCTCGTTTTTAAGATCGAAAATGCTCACCAGATCACTTATTTTTTTTGTGCTTATTCTGGTTTCTCTGGTTCATGGGCAAGAGCAGCGTCTCGATGTTTTTACAATTAATAGCACATACGGTTTTCCAAGTACATTCGACTCCATTTACAATGGAAAAGCATCTGAAAAGGGAATGATGGCCTCAGTAGTTGTGCCTGTCACCCTGTCCAGCAAGACCATCTGGTACTCCAGTCTGAACTATTTTTACTGGGGACTCAGCAATGATGAAATCATGAACGAAGTCATCATGAATCCGATCGATGTGCATGGCTTTATTCTAAGAACGGGCATTATTCAGGAACTCAAAAATGGTCACACGCTCCAACTGATACTCGCCCCTCGTTTTATGACCGATTTTCGAAATGTCAATACAACACATCTGCAGTTTGGTGCCATTGCCACTTACGGTAAGCAGCAAAATGAAGGGCTGAGACTTGGCTTTGGCGCCTTGTTTAATCAGGAGTTCTTTGGGCCCAATTTGGTGCCCCTTATTGATCTGGAATGGAAGCTGAACCACAAATGGACCCTTGTTGGCTTGTTCCCGGTCTACGGCAAACTCAAATATCAGGTTCATCAGAAATTAGACCTTGGATGGAGTCACTTTGGCCTGATCACCACCTATCGCCTCGGAGATCCTTCCTATGAAGGTGACTATATCGATCGGCGCAGTATTGATGAAGCACTTTATGCCAGGTACCAGCTGTTCGGTGACTTTTTTATGGAGGCCCGAGTGGGATATTCTTTTGGAAGAAGTTATACCCAGTATGCGTCCGATCAAAAAGTGGATTTCACACTTCCCCTCATCAGTATTGGTGACGACCGAAGGGCAAGAACCGCATCCGTACAGAGTGGGTTCATCACCAGTTTACGAATCGTTTACAGCATTAATCTCTAATACAATAATTAATCCATACTGTAGCACAGAACAACCCTTCAAAATTAATCCATATTTCAACACCTTCAAGCTCATTACAAAAACCTAAAAGAATATGAATCCTCAGCATCATTGGCCCATCATCAGCTTTCCCGAAATTCAGGACACCCTTGCAACGCTTCACCACTGGATCCAGATCATTGGAAAGGTCCGATTAAAAACCATGCCCTGGCAAAATCATTCCTGGCATACCACTCTGTACGTGACTCCAACCGGTTTTTCAACGCACGGCATTCCTTTTGAAGGACGTGTCTTTGAAATTGATTTGAACTTTAAAGACCATAAACTCGTCGTTTCCTGTTCTAATTATGGATCGGAAGAAATGGATTTACAACCGATGACCGTCGCTAAGTTTTACAAATCACTCTTTAAAATGATGGAGCATATGGGCATTCATGTAACAATTCATGCGGTTCCCAATGAGATGGAACCGGCCATACCATTTGCGGAAAACACGATTAATAGAAGCTACGATCCTCATGCGGCTCAAACCATCTGGAAAGCCTTCCTGGCAGCCAGCGAAGTGTTCACTCGGTTCAGGTCCTCCTTCATAGGAAAATCCAGCCCTGTTCACTTGTTCTGGGGTGCTTTTGATCTGGCGGTGACGCGATTTTCGGGTAATACAGCACCTTTGCACCCGGGAGGCATGCCCAATATGCCCCTAGAGGTGATGCAGGAAGCCTATTCACAAGAAGTGAGCAGTGCCGGCTTCTGGCCAGGTTCCAAAGACCATCCAACCCCATTTTTTTACTCCTATGCCTACCCGACAGGGGATGATTTCAAAGATCAGCCTGTACTCCCTGAGGCTGCTTTTTACAGCGAAGACTTTGGAGAGTTTATTTTAAATTATGAAGACGTGGTGAGCTCAAAAGCTCCGGATGACAGACTCTTCGAATTCCTGCAAAGCACCTACGAAGCAGCTGCTAACACCTCAGACTGGAACAGAGCTTCTCTCGAAAAGGGAGATTACATCAATGGAAAGAAAAAAAGCCCCTGAAAATTCAGAGGCTTTAACTTTATCAGAGATGCTTTTCAATTACATCATGCCCGGCATTCCGCCACCACCCATTGGAGGCATTGCTGGTTCATCTTCTTTAATATCTACAAGAGCACACTCTGTAGTTAGGATCATTCCTGCTACCGAAGCAGCGTTTTCAAGTGCGATACGTGTCACCTTCTTAGGATCTATGATCCCTGCATCAAGCATGTTCACGTAGGTCTCTGATTTGGCATCGTATCCAAAGTCCTTTTTCCCTTCCAGTACTTTATTGATCACCACAGAGCCTTCACCCCCCGCATTTTCAACGATGGTTCTTAAAGGGGACTCAATCGCTCTGTTGACGATTTGCACACCGGTGGTCTCATCCAGATTATCGGTGGTGATTTTCTCCAATACTTTTTTGGCCCGTACAAAAGCAACTCCTCCACCAGCAACAATACCTTCTTCAACAGCAGCTCTGGTAGCATGAAGAGCATCATCAACGCGGTCTTTCTTCTCTTTCATTTCCACTTCAGAAGCAGCTCCTACATATAGTACAGCAACACCACCAGCCAACTTAGCCAATCGTTCCTGTAGTTTCTCCTTATCGTAATCTGATGTGGTGGTTTCGATCTGCGCTTTGATCTGGTTCACTCTGGCTTTTATGTCAGCCGCTTTACCATTACCGTTCACTATGGTTGTGTTGTCCTTATCAACGGTCACTGTTTCTGCAGTTCCGAGCATAGACAGGTCAGCATTTTCCAATGAGAATCCTCTTTCCTCAGAGATCACCGTGCCACCCGTTAGAATAGCAATATCCTCTAACATCGCCTTACGTCTGTCCCCAAACCCAGGGGCCTTTACAGCAGCTATCTTCAATCCACCTCTCAGTTTGTTGACTACCAATGTAGCAAGGGCCTGCCCCTCAACGTCTTCAGCAATGATGAGCAAAGGACGTCCGGACTGCGCTACTGGTTCCAGTATTGGAAGGATCTCCTGAAGATTTGAGATCTTTTTATCAAACAATAAGATGTATGGGTTCTCGAGGTCTGCGATCATTTTGTCTGCATCCGTTACAAAGTAAGGTGAAAGGTAGCCACGATCAAATTGCATGCCTTCCACAACATCTACATAGGTATCTGTTCCTTTTGCTTCTTCAACAGTGATCACTCCTTCCTTTCCTACTTTCCCAAAAGCCTCAGCGATCAATTCACCAATGGTGCTGTCGTTGTTCGCAGAAATGGAAGCCACCTGCTGAATTTTCTCAGAAGAGTTACCTACTTTCTGAGACTGCTTGTCCAGATTGGCTACTATTGCCTCTACAGCCTTGTCTATTCCTCTCTTTAAATCCATTGGATTAGCACCGGCAGCCACATTCTTTAGCCCTTCTTTAACGATTGCCTGAGCCAAAACTGTAGCCGTTGTTGTACCGTCACCTGCGAGGTCATTGGTTTTAGAGGCTACCTCCTTTACCATTTGAGCTCCCATATTTTCAAGCTCGTCTTCAAGCTCTACTTCTTTTGCAACCGATACCCCGTCTTTTGTGACCTGGGGTGCTCCAAAAGATTTACCAATGATCACATTTCTTCCCTTAGGACCTAAGGTTACTTTTACCGCATTTGCCAGTGCATCTACACCGCGTTTTAATCCGTCGCGTGCTTCAATATCAAATTTTATATCTCTTGCCATTTGTTTATCTTTTTAGCTGACCAGTGATCCGTCAGCGCTATTAGTAATTATAATTTCTTGTGTTTAATTTTTTGTTCCATTAGATGATGGCCAGAATATCACTCTCACGCATCATCAGATAGTCTTTACCCTCAAGTTTTAGTTCAGTTCCACCATACTTTCCATAAAGAACAGTATCACCGACTTTTACGGTTAAAGGCTCGTCTTTTTTACCAGTACCAACAGCAACCACAGTTCCTTTTTGAGGTTTTTCTTTTGCGTTGTCAGGAATAATGATACCCGCTGCTGTAGTTGTTTCAGCTTCCATAGGTTCAACCAGAACTCTATCGGCCAATGGTTTAATGTTTAAGCTCATTTTTTGAGAAATTATTTTTTGGTTAATTAAACTTATTTGTTGTCGCGTGGCATAAATCAGAAACTATGCCATGGAGAGTGGACTGACAAAGTTTCAGTTTTATACCTTGGGCTGAAATACTGGTTTTAGGAAAAATTTAAAACCTCTCGAGTTCAGGAGTTGTATTTTTGCAGGACAGATGAAAAAGGAAAAAGCAATTCTTATGAAAAATGTAATAGTGACCCTGGCACTAAGCCTTTGTCTTGGCTGCCATAACAATGCGCAGGTAAACCCAAAGCAGCAGGCTGTGATCGATGCCGATCCGGTTGTGGTACCCATGGAAAACGGATTGGCAAGAGCTTATTTTGCCAGTGGATGTTTTTGGTGTGTTGAGGCCATCTACGAGAGCGTAAAAGGCGTGGAAGAAGTGATTAGCGGCTACTCCGGCGGATTTACTGAGAACCCCACCTATGAGGCCAGCAATACCGGAAAAACCGGGCATGCAGAGGCGGTAGAGGTTATTTATGATCCGAACGTGGTGAGTTTCAGTTCCCTGGTAGATGTTTATTTTGGGTCCCAAAACCCAACTCAAGTGAACGGTCAGGGTCCGGACAAGGGGTCTCAATACAGATCCATCATATTCTATCAGAATACAGAGCAAAAGGAGATCATTCTGCAGAAAAAAGCTACCCTGGCCAAGGAACTCAATGCTAAGATCGCTGCTGAGGTGTATCCATTCCAGAAATTCTGGGTCGCTGAGGACTACCATCAGAATTACGAAAAACTACATCCCAACCAGCCCTATATAAGAAAGGTCTCTATACCCCGATTAAAAAGGTTCCAGGACAAATTCCCTGAGCTCCTCAAAGAAGACGCCAGGAAGCATTAAGCTTTACGTGCTTTAATTTCAAAGATCAACGGATAGAGCTGGTCCCTCAAACGATACATTCCACTATCGCTCTGCACCAGGTAAGGCAACATATCATAGGGGCTCTCGTCGTGCTCGCGTAAAAACTCAATTTGCAGACCGGCTTCTGTCAAAGCAGTGATGACCTCTCCAAGGCCATGATTCCATCCGTACTCTCTACTTTTAATAGCGGCATCCTTATCAGCATAGGTGCCCTGATACTCCTCGTATATCACCTCATCCTGATGGTAGTGGTAGCTTAAACGAGGTGGTTGCTTTTTGTAATCGAACATCCAAAGGATAGGATGAAATTCCACCATGTAAAAGACACCACCGGGCCGGAGTCGCTCATAGATCATCCTACCCCAAGGTTTGAGATCGGGCAACCAGCCAATCACACCATAGCTCGTAAATACAATATCAAACTGCTCTTTAATAAATCTTGACGTTTCCAGAACGTTGCACCTCAGAAATGTGGCATCGAGCTGTAGCTCCTCGTTTAATGATTTTGCCAATTTTATTCCCTCATCACTCAGATCAACCCCCGTGCATTTTGCACCCATCCTGCTCCAGCTGAGGGTGTCCTGACCAAAATGACATTGTAAGTGCAATAAGGACTTACCTTCTACATTACCCATGGCTTTAAGTTCATATGGTTTTAGTGAGGTGGCACCTGCTCTAAAGGCTTCCATTGCATAAAAGTCGCTTTTAGCATGCACACTTACCTTTTGATTCCATGTGTTTCTATTAGTTTCAAAATAATTATGAGGATCGTCCATGGATGCTTAATTTTGTTTAAAAATAAACATCATTTCAAAAATGAAACAAGTACTTATTCTTTGTGGGCTGTTCCTGATGATGACGGGATGTAAAAATGATTCGAAACAAACAGAAACCTCGGCACCCGATACCTCCAGGACCACAGCTGAATTAATTGCTGAAGCACATGGAATAAACCACTGGAATAAGGTTTCCAAAATTGAGTTCACTTTTAGCGTGGATCGAGATACGATCAAGGGGCCCGGCAGAGCATGGACCTGGTTACCAAAAGAGGATTCTGTGATCCTCCGTATGCCGGACCAAACTCTTAAATACAGCCAAAAAGCCATCGACAGCGCGTACATTAGTGCAGACCGAGCATTTATTAACGATAAATTCTGGCTGTTAATCCCTTTCCAATTGATATGGGACAAAAGTGCAAGCATTTCGGACCCAGTTTCCGAGGCAGCTCCAATAAGCGGTACCTTAATGAATAAAATCACCATTACATACCCCAATGAAGGCGGGGGATATACGCCTGGAGATGCCTATGACATTTTTTATAAGGATGATTACCTCATTCGGGAATGGATCTTCAGAAAAGGGAATAGTCCTGAACCAACACTGGCGACTACTTTCGAGGATTATGCGGATTATAGCGGACTTAAGCTAGCCTTAAGCCATAAAAGAGAAGATCCCTCATGGAATTTGGTGTTCCGAGATGTCAGGGTCACTACAGAATGACAGAATTAATGGTGTAAGCGACCAAGTCCACGTTAAGCAACAAGATCAGGGCTGTATAAGTCCTGGCGAATGCCTCAGGCTAACTATGTGCGACTGCGCTAACTCTAACCCTCAAATCCTTCCTTGACATGAGCTCCATCGCAGTAGGGCTTGTTTTGTGAAGCCCCGCAGCGACAAAAGGCTGTTGTACGTTTTTTAGTTTCAGACTTTCCTTTGATGTTGACTTCTAAAGTTCCGTGTACCAGCAAAGGGCCATTTTCCATTACTTCTACCTTTGTTTCCATACTATCCTTATTTAAATGCTTTTCATCCTTAGTCATGTAATACCCAAGGGCGCCACTAGGACATTTTTTTATTTGATCTATTAGCTCCTGAGTTGATGCTGCATCGATCTTGATCCACGGGCGTTCCTTTGGCTGAAACACCCCGGGTAAACCTCTCACACAAATGGCAGAATGAATACACTTCTCTGCCTCCCAGGTAACAGTAACGTCACCATTGCTGTATTCTTTTATTTTTCCCATATAAGGTATTCTTTGTCTCTAAAGATAACTATTATTTAAGCCATTTTGAAATCGCTTTACCCCAGAGCTCTGTTTTAATTATTATTTTTGTAAGGATTCACATTTGAAAACTTTAGTTGACTTGCACACCCACCTTACTTATGCTCAGAAACAAGATGAAAAGGATCCATTACGGGAGTTCAGAAATGAGTTCTTTATTCCAAGACACAGCGATGGAGCAGACACCATTTACTTTTGTGGAAACTCCTTAGGCCTACAGCCAAAAAATGTTTCCAGCTATATCCAGCAGGAGTTAGACGACTGGGCCGAACTAGGGGTTGAAGGGCACACACATGCTACCCATCCCTGGTTACAATACCACGAATTACTAACCGAACCCATGGCGCATATTGTAGGCGCCAAGCCCATTGAGGTAGTGGTGATGAACACCTTAACTACCAATTTGCACCTGATGATGGCTTCTTTTTATAGGCCTACATCAAAAAGATACAAGGTGCTTATTGAGGGTGATGCCTTTCCTTCCGACAAATACGCGGTAGAATCGCAAATAAGACATCACGGTTATGACGACAAAAAGGGCCTGATTTTATGGAACTCAAGAGCAGGTGAGGAACTGTTGCGATACGAAGACCTGGAGGCGATTTTAAAAAGTCAGGGCGAAGAAATAGCACTGATCATGATTGGTGGGGTTAATTATTACACCGGTCAGTTTTTTGACTTAAAGCGTATCACTGACTTAGGACATACTCATGGTTGTATGGTGGGTTTTGATTGCGCTCATGGTGCCGGCAATGTAGATCTGCAATTGCATAACTCAGGAGCGGATTTTGCCATTTGGTGCACCTATAAATACCTTAATTCGGGACCTGGAAGCCTTAGCGGTGTATTCGTGCATGAACGACACGCTTACAACAAACAGCTCAATCGATTTACCGGCTGGTGGAGCCACAATAAAGAGACACGATTTAAAATGCGTGATGAATTTGAGCTGATGCCGGGAGCCGAAGGGTGGCAATTGAGCAATCCACCCATTTTATCGATGGCAGCCATTAGAGCATCTTTGGAGCTGTTTTCAGAGGCAGGAATGAAAAACCTAATTGACAAATCACAAAAATTAACGGGTTATTTGGAATTCCTGATCCGGGAACTCAACAACGACAGTATAAAGATCATCACGCCCTCCAACCCTGCTGAACGCGGGTGTCAACTATCCATACAGGTGAAAAATGCAGATCGTGATTTGCATAGGCGCCTTACCGAAATGGGGGTAATAAGCGACTGGAGAGAACCCGACGTGATCCGTTGTGCTCCCGTACCATTATACAATTCATTTCAGGATGTGTTTAACATGGTAGAACGTTTAAAAATAATACTTTAATTAACGATAAGAAATGAACCTGCTTGCGAAGTATAATATCAAGGTAGATTCAGAATGAACAGATGAACAAACAACAGAACGTACTAATTATAGGGGCAGGTCTTTGCGGAAGTCTTTTGGCCCTGCGCATGGGGCAACGTGGGTATAATGTCACCGTATACGAAATGAGGCCCGATATGAGAAAAGCCGATATTTCAGCCGGGCGTTCCATCAATCTCGCGTTTTCAGACCGTGGGAATAAGGGAATGAAACTCGTAGGACTGGAAGAGAAAGTGAAAGCACTTTGTATTCCAATGAATGGTCGCATGCTACACGATAAAGAGGGGAACACGACTTTATCAAATTACAGTGGCAGAGATTATGAGTACATCAACTCCATTTCAAGAGGAGGGCTAAACGCCCTTTTGCTCGATGAGGCTGAGAAACACAAGAACGTTAGCATCCATTTCAATAGAAAATGTCACTCCGTAGATTTTGAAAAAACAACCGCAAAGTTTGAGAATCTCAAGACCAACAAGGTGTTTATTGAAGATGCCGATATCATTATTGCTACGGATGGTGCCGGGTCGGCTCTTAGAAAGAGCTACTATCTTGAACGTAAGTTTTTATTCAGTTTTTCGCAAAACTGGCTCACTCATGGTTATAAAGAATTGACCATTCTACCAAGCAAAGAAGGGGGCTACAAAACATATAAAAATGCCCTTCATATTTGGCCCAGAGGCGAATTTATGCTCATAGCTTTACCAAATCTGGATGGAAGCTTTACGGTTACCTTATTCCTTGCCTATGAAGGCGGAACCTATAATTTCAACAACCTCACCAACCCTCAGATCGTGACCAAATTCTTTGAAGAAGAATTCCCGGACGCCCTGACCTTAATGCCAAACCTTACCAAAGATTTCTTTGAGAACCCTACCGCACCCTTGGGGACCGTTAAATGTTCCCCCTGGCATTACAAAGGCAACACCTTACTAATGGGTGATTCCGCTCATGCCATTGTACCATTTTACGGACAAGGAATGAATGCCTCCTTTGAGGATGTGGTTGAGTTTGACGCTGTCTTAAGCAAGTATGAGGAGGACCTATTGAAGGGTATTTCTAATTGGGAAACCATTTTTTCTGAATACGAAAAGAACAGAAAAAAAGATACAGATGCCATTGCAGACCTGGCAATTGATAACTTTCACGAGATGAAAGATCATGTAGCCAATCCTCTGTTTCAGGAAAAACGGAGGATTGAAATGGCCCTCGAAAGCCATTTCCCTAAGGACTACTTTTCCAAATACAGTCTGGTGACCTTTAATGAGCATATTGGATACAGGGAAGCCATGCTTAAAGGCCGGGCACAGGACAAGGCCATTTTGAATCTTCTGGCAGACAATAAGATCGCTACTATCTCTGAATCTGGTGAAGAGGACCTTAAAGCTGTGTTAGAACAGGTAAAGACCGAAACCCAGGCTATTTTGGAAGATGATGCCATTGCAGGTTTCCGGTAGCCCTAAAAAATAAATTATTAATTTAAATCATAATTAACACTCCTGCTTAGACAGGTATGACAACAGATGAGTAATAAATCAGTAACACCAAGAGGAGCTTATCCCCACACAAAGCGGGTTGGAGATTTTATTTTTGTTTCCGGTACCAGCTCACGCAGAGCGGACAACACCATTGCTGGAGTTGACATCATTGACGAGATGGGCACAAAACGATTGAATATAGAAGTTCAAACGCGTGAAGTTTTAAAAAATATCGAAAAAAACCTTGCAAAGGAAGGCGCCAGCCTAAAAGATGTTGTGGACGTCACTTCGTTTTTGGTCAATATGAATGATTTTGCCGGCTACAATAAGGCCTATGCTGAGTTTTTTGACAAAGAGACAGGACCTGCGAGAACCACCGTGGCGGTGCATCAGTTACCCCATCCGGATTTAGTGGTTGAAATAAAGGTGATGGCCTATAAAAAAAGAGATTGATAAGGTGATGAAAATCTCAGGACATCTCACTTTCTTATTAGTTGTAATAAGCTGTACTTCACTTTTCGCTCAACATGACTGGGAAGAACAAATTGATAGAAAATTGGCCGCTATCATTAGTGAGCACAGGGAATTCTTGAGCATCCCAAATTTGCCAGAGAACAGGGAGCTGATGATCCAAAATATCGATTGGGTCAAAAAAAAATTTGAAGAACTTGGCTTTCAAGCCAGTTTGTTATCATCAAGTACCCTACCACTCCTTTTTCTACAAAAGCAGTACAACCCTGATTATAAAACAGTATTGTTTTATTTTCACATCGATGGTCAACCTGTGGATCCTGCAGCGTGGGATCAGGACGATCCTTTTATTCCCGTTTTAAAAAAACCAAATCCTCAGGGAGGTTGGGAGAAACTCGATTGGACAGCTATCAATAGCGAAATAAATGATGAATGGAGGATATTTGCAAGAGCTGCAGCCGACGATAAGGCCCCCATTACCATGTTTTTAAATGCATTAAGACTACTAAGATCTAATGACCAGGCGCCTCGTGTAAACATTAAGATAATTTTCGATCCGGAGGAAGAATATGGCTCCAAAGCATTTTTATCGACCTTAGAAGCATATAGAGGTATTTACCGGGCTGACGCCATGGTCATCATGGACGGTCCTGCGCACGAAACGAACAAACCTACCCTGGTGTTTGGATGCCGAGGTATCGCCACGTGCCGTATCACCACCTATGGAGCCAAACTACCACAACACAGCGGACATTATGGCAACTATGTCCCAAATCCGGTGTTTTCATTATCCTCGATCCTATCAAGTATGAAGGATAGTGAAGGAAGGGTGTTGATCGAACACTATTACGACGGCATCGCACTTAGTGCGGAAGATCAACAAATATTGATGGCCGTACCGGACAACCGGGCTGGCCTTAATGAGAGACTAGAGATAGCTAAAGCCGAAGGCGTTGGGTCCACCTACCAGGAAGCCCTTCAATACCCCTCACTTAATGTCAGACAATTAGAAACCTCATGGCAAGGAGCGCTTCCTAAAACGGTCATTCCAAAATATGCCAGAGCAGATCTGGATGTACGTCTGGTCGCAGAAACTGATGGAGATGTTCAATTAGAGAAAATTAAGGATCACATCATTAAATTGGGATATCGGGTTATTGATCATGAACCCACTACAGAAGAACGGCTTAAGCACTCCAAGTTGGTAAGGTTTGAAACCCATCCTGGGGTCAACGCCTTCCGAACGGATTTAAACTCTCAACTAGGTAGAGCGCTTAGACAAAGTATATCAGATACGTTCGGTGAAGAACCCATTTCGATCAGAACAATGGGAGGAACTGTCCCGATCGTATCAGCAATTGATCTATTAGGTGTAGAGGCTATTATTGTTCCAACAGTTAATATGGACAATAATCAGCACAGCCCAAATGAAAATATAAGAATTGGCAACCTTCAAACTGGTATCAGAACCTGTATGGCCATTCTACAAACAGATTTATAGAAATGCTTTAAGAAGGCAATGAGTAAAATAAAAAACTTTATAAATGGTGAATTCAGAACTCCGGTAAAAGACCAATGGCTTGATAATTACAACCCTTCCAGTGGTGAGGTCTATGGGCAAATCCCCAATTCTACTAAAGAGGATGTGGCACTGGCCTGTGAAAGTGCTCTGGCAGCATTTCCTGAATGGTCTGAGACCACACTGGAGGATCGAAGCCGTATCCTGATACGCATTTCCGAGCTCCTGGAAGCCAGGTTAGATGAATTTGCAGAGGCTGAAAGTAAGGATAATGGCAAACCAATTAGCCTCGCAACAGCAGTGGATATACCAAGGGCTGCAAGTAATTTTCGCTTTTTTGGAAATGCTATCACTCAGTTTTCAAGTGAAAGTCATGAAAGCGTAGGATACAATGCTATTAACTTCACCCTAAGACAACCCCTAGGCGTAGTTGGCTGTATTTCACCCTGGAACCTTCCCCTTTATCTGTTCACGTGGAAAATAGCACCTGCTCTTGCAGCAGGCAACTGTGTTATCGCCAAGCCAAGTGAAATCACCCCATTAACCGCCTTTTTGCTGGGGGAATTGTGCAACGAGGCAGGCTTACCAGGCGGTGTCCTGAATATTGTTCATGGTCTGGGTACCACTGCAGGACAGGCCATTGTGGAACATCCGGATATCAAAGCAATTAGTTTCACCGGGGGAACGGTCACAGGAGCCCATATTGCCAGAACGGCAGCTCCGACCTTTAAAAAGCTTTCGCTGGAATTGGGTGGTAAAAACCCTAATATCATCTTTGCAGACTGTGATTACGAGCGCATGCTCGATACAACGGTTAGGTCTTCTTTCTCCAATCAGGGGCAAATATGCTTGTGCGGAAGCAGGATCTTTATCGCCTCAGAGATATATGAAAAGTTCAAGAGGGATTTTATTCAAAAAGTACAGGAATTGAGAGTGGGACACCCATCGGGCTCTGATACGGACATAGGAGCCCTCGTATCTAAAGATCACTTGAACAAAGTACTTGGTTACATTGAGCGAGCTTCTTCCGAAGATGCCAAAGTGCTATGCGGTGGAAAGCGAATAATTCTGAAGGATTATGAAAAAGGGTTTTACATGGAGCCAACAGTCATCGAAGTGTATTCCAACGATTGCAGCCTTAACCAGGAGGAAATTTTTGGACCTGTAGTGACCATCATGCCCTTTGAAAATGAAGAAGAAGTCATAAAGTTGGCCAATGCTGTACCTTATGGTCTTTCTGCATCAGTATGGACTGGTGACCTCAGCAGAAGTATGAGACTAAGCAAAAAAATTGAAGCAGGAATCATCTGGGTCAATACCTGGATGTTACGTGATTTAAGAACTCCTTTTGGTGGAACGAAATCCAGTGGAGTCGGGCGTGAAGGCGGTATTGAAGCCCTCAGGTTTTTCACGGAGCCTAAGAATATCTGCCTTAAATATTAATAAAATAAGACCCTCCAACTTGCCTCCAATGCAAAGCTGGTAGGGTCGATATCAAACGTATGGATTTACACATTAAAAACAAAAATGCTTTGGTTGGTGGAAGCACCCAGGGAATCGGAAAAGCAACGGCCTTTGCCCTGGCAGAGGAAGGTGCGAATGTCACCTTAATTGCACGCAACGAACAAGCGCTAAAACAATTAGTTTCTGAACTTCCTGGAGAGGGACAGCACAGCTATATGGTCGCAGACTTTTCGGAGCCTTCAGAATTAGAACAGGTTCTGAAAGATCATCATAATTTTCATATCCTTGTTAATAATACGGGAGGGCCTAAAAGCGGTCTGATACACCAGGCCGGGATTGATGAATTTCGCAACGCCTTTAACATGCACGTGATATGTAACCAAATTCTACTCAAGGCCTGTTTACCTTTTATGAAATCTGAGGGTTATGGTCGTGTCATCAATGTTATTTCCACCTCGGTAAAAGAACCAATACCGGGGCTTGGCGTGAGCAATACCATCAGAAACGCAGTGGCCAACTGGGCAAAAACACTATCTGGTGAGTTGGCAGCTTTTGGTATAACGGTAAACAACGTTCTTCCGGGGTTTACAGATACAGCAAGACTTCATGAGATCGTCAAGATCAAGGCCGAACGAGAAGGCACTACAGAGCATGAAATGGAACAAATAATGAAAAACTATGTTCCTGCCAGACGTTTTGCACAACCTGAGGAAACAGCTTACGCCATTGCATTTCTGGCCAGTGCCAAGGCGGCATATATTAACGGAATAAATCTACCGGTAGACGGTGGAAGAACTAAATCTTTGTAACTTTAAAGAAATAATTAGATTTTATGAGTACGCTACTTCCTCCTATTAATTTTAGAGCATGGATTGAAGAAAACCGCCACCTGTTAAAACCACCTGTTGGAAACAAGGTGGTGTGGAAAGATGGAGAATTTATTGTGATGGTCGTTGGAGGACCCAACAGCCGAACGGATTACCATTACAACGAAACGCCTGAGTTTTTCTATCAGTTGGAAGGTGATATTACCTTAAAGGTCATTGATAACGGTGTGCCAAAGGACATACAGATCAAGGAAGGTGAGATCTTTTTATTGCCTGCGAAAGTACCCCACTCACCGCAGCGTGGTGCCAACACAATTGGTTTGGTGATTGAATATCCCAGGCCTGCAGGCGTCATGGATAAACTACAATGGTATTCTGATGAGGATGGAAGTTTGATTTACGAAGAAGAATTTGCCCTGGCCGATATTGAAACCGATTTACCCAAAATTTTCGACAGGTACCACAAGACAGTAGAAAAGCGAATCGAAAAAGAGTAAGTCAACATACAGAACCTTCTTGAAGCCTTGAAATATTAGGAAAATACAGTTCCTGACCTCATAAAATGACAAAGCGCAAACTAAGAATAAACGGCCATTCACATCTGCTTCCCTATCCGGAAGAGATCCCTCAGTTCATGAAGGACAAAGGAATTTTCTGGGTGGATAAGGATCGTAAGTTCATGCTTCAGAAAGACTGGAACCGTCCGATCACCGACTCCAGTTTTTTTCTTAACGAAAAACTAGCATGGATGGAACATTTTAAAATTGATCATGCCGTAGTGCTCAATTTATCTCAACTTTATGGAAATGGTCTGCGTCTTGAGGAAATGAAGCAAGCCTTAAGATTTCAGAATGATTTTAATGCCAGGATACAACACGATCACCCTACCAAATTCACCTGCGGTTTTGTGGTACACCCAGGCTTTGTAAGAGGTGCCTGCTGGGAAATTGAGCGATGTGTTGAGGTTCTAGGCATGCAGTTGCTTTGTTTACCAACACACTATATGGACACCATTGGAACCTGGCGCTGTATCTTTGACGAAGAAAATGAACCCATCTTTGAGCTGGCCAATAAGTACAATCTTGCTGTGGAAATTCACCCCTATGACGGTGAAAAATTTATAAAACTGGAAAATACCTCCTGGAGGTTCCATCTTATCTGGATGCTGGCCCAATGCGCCGATGCTTATCACTTCCTCACCCTCAATGGCTATTATGATAAATATCCCAACATGCGGGTGTGCTTTGCGCACGGAGGGCAGTTGGCCCAGATCAACCTGGGAAGGCGTATCCAGGGATTTGATGGCAGACCAGATCTATTTGAGGACAAGGTACATCCGAGAAAAGCAGTAGGTCACAGGAATATCTTTTTCGACACCCTGGTTCACGATACCGGATCGCTGGAGTTGCTCATTAAAAATCAAACTTCAAAACAGGTGATCATGGGACTGGATGACCCTTATCCACTTGGCGAGATGGAAAGTGCCAAACAGTCTTCTTATCCCGGAAAGATCCTGGATCTGGCAATTGAGAGGAAAATTATATCTGAGCAGGAACGCAATGCTATTTGGGAAGACAATGTCATTCAATGGCTATGCGGTGACGATACGGATGCTAAGGACAAACTTGTAAAACGTATAAACCCTCAAAGTGATTAATTCAGACGCCTTGGATGATTATCTGGAGAATCATTCCTCCAGCCCCTCTGCCCTACTCAATGAACTGGAACGCGAAACATTTCAAAAGGTCCTTCAACCCATTATGCTCTCCGGTGCCTATCAAGGGCGTTTTTTAAGTCTTATCTCAAAATTAGTGCATCCATCGTCCGTTCTAGAAATAGGAACCTATACGGGATATGCCACCTTGTGCCTTTTAGAAGGGCTTAAAGATGACGGTATTATTCATACGATCGATGTGAATGAAGAGCTGGTAGCGATACAAAGAAAATATTTTGATAAATCGGGAAGAGGGACTCAGATCATTCAGCATCTTGGAAATGCTTTGGAAATCATTCCAGGTTTAAATAGCAGTTTTGATCTGGTCTTTATTGATGCAGACAAGCCCAATTACCCCAATTACCTTGAACTTGTCATTGGGTTGCTCAATCCAGGAGGGGTTATTCTATCCGATAATGTGCTCTGGCATGGAAAGGTTCTAAACCCAGAGGAGCACAGCGATGAATCTACTCAGGCACTGACTGAGTTCAATCAGATGCTGAGAAACCATAAAGATCTGGAGTCTGTCATGCTACCTATAAGAGATGGCATTACGATCAGCAGGAAACGTTAAAACCTACATCTTCCTTCGGATGGACCCAGTCAAATCATCAATCTCATCCTTAACCTTGTTGATCTCTTTATTGATGTCCTGAGTTACCTTAGAATCGATCACATCCTGTTCTTTAGCACTCTTGGTCACTTCATGCTTAATGTCGTTGGTGGCATCTCTTAAGGTCCTCATTCCCTTACCCAATCCTCGAGCGATCTCCGGAATTTTATCTGCACCAAAAAACATAACGATGATAAAGAGAATAAAAATAACCTCTGACCCACCAATGAATAAGAATGTGTTCATTAATATCATACTGCAAAGATAAGCTGAGTTTTTGAAATAAAAATGCCGACTGAAATAAGTCGGCATTTTTTTTACTTTAAGGAACTAACTCTAGTTCTTCAGTTGACTCTTGAACTTCTCAAATTCATTCTCGGTAACTTCTCTTGGCCATGAATTGTTGGAAGTGTCCACATCGGCCGTTTCCAGATCGGGATCGACCTGAATGGACACTATTTCTTTTTCGCTTGCAACAGCTCTTCTAGCTTCCTTGTCGTTAAGCCTCCAGATCTGAGCCGGGAATGTCTCTCTTTTCTTAGTTCCATCAGCATAGGTATACTCCACAATAATGGGCATCACCAGACCACCGGGTTTTTCATAGGTGATCTGATAAAAGTACTTAGGAGTATTTAGTTCCTGCTGTTCCTCCGGGGAGAAATTATCCATAACAAACTCCTTAACGGTTGGTAGATCGGCCATATTTCCTTCATTTGCCATGGCCTCTTCAAATCCTTCCTGTCCTTCTTCAACAAAGTAGACCAGCTCCTGCGGGTCTATGTTATACCGTTCTGCCAGTTGTTTTCCTTCCTCAGTCGGATTAGTAGTTACAGCATATTTCTTCACTTCCTTTATTCCGATATCGGTATAATCGGTGGTGTAAAACCAACCTCTCCAGAACCAATCTAAATCCATGGCTGAAGCATCTTCCATGGTTCTGAAGAAATCTTCAGGGGTAGGATGCTTAAATTTCCATCGGTTGGCATATTCACTAAAAGCATAATCAAATAACTCTCTGCCCATCACTGTTTCTCTTAAGATATTTAAAGCGGTACCAGGCTTACCATAGGCGTTATTTCCAAACTGATAGGTGTTTAACCCCTTGGTCATGATCGGGGCAATGTAATCCTGATCACCACCCATGTATCTGACAATGTTGGCGGCAGGGCCTCTTCTGGATGGGTATTTGGTCATTCCTTCAGACAGGGCCGAAGGGTTCCACTCGGCGAAGTCCTGCTCGGCAACATATTGCACAAAAGTGTTCAGCCCTTCATCCATCCAGGTCCACTGGCGCTCATCACTGTTGACAATCATTGGAAACCAGTTGTGTCCGACCTCATGGATGATCACACTGATCATTCCAAATTTCACTCGATCCGTATAGTTTCCGTTTTCATCAGGTCTCCCGAAATTGTAACAGATCATTGGATACTCCATACCCATTGGTGCATGCACGGAAATGGCCTTGTGATATGGGTAATCAAAGGTCATGCGGGAGTAAGATTTAAGTGTGGCAGCAACGGTCCTTGTAGACCATTCTCCCCATAAAGGGTTTCCTTCTTTAGAGTAAAGAGATACTGCCATAACGTCTTTTTCGCCAATCTTCACAGCCATCATATCCCAAATGAACTTTCTGGAGGTGGCAAAACCAAAGTCTCTCACCATCTGAGCCGATAGCTTCCAGGTTTTTTTCTTCTTGCTTTTAGATTTTTCAATAAGCTCTGCCTCGGCCTGTGTGACGATCTCGACCGGCCGGTCATAGGTTTTCTTAGCCTTATTGTATCGCTTCATCATTTCCTTGGTAAAAACCTCCTCACGGTTGGTGAGATAACCTGTTCCATCAAGTATATGATCTGCAGGAACAGTAATGCTTACGTCAAAATTCCCAAATGGCAAGGCAAATTCGTCACGTCCCCAGAACTGTGAGTTTTGCCAACCTTCTACGTCATTATACACAGCCATTCTAGGATAAAACTGTGCCATTACATAAATGCGATTATCATTCTCAGGAAAGTACTCATATCCTGATCGACCTCCGTCCTTCACGTGATCGTTAATATTGTACCACCATTTAATGGCAAACGAAAACTTGTCTCCGGTTTTCAGAGCGTTTGGCAATTCAACTCTCATCATGGTCCGGTTGATCATATGAGGTAAGTCGTTACCTTTCGTATCCTTGACATGTTCGATATGAAACCCGCCATCAAAGCCTTTTGACAAATAACTCTTTGCTGCTCTTGAAGGAGTGGTTGCTGGACCAATACCTGAACTATTTATAAGGGGAGTTTTGGAGTCTCTTGCCCTCATGTTCTGATCTAACTGTACCCACAAATACTTTAGCTCATCGGGAGAATTGTTGGTGTAAGTGATCACCTCACTACCATACAGCCGTGCGTTTTCGTCATCGATCTCAATATCCATTTTGTAATCCGCTTGCTGTTGATAATAAGCCGGACCGGGAGCTCCCGATCCCGTTCTAAACATATTAGGTGTTGCAAACTCATCGTACAGCTGCTTGAATTTGTTGTTGTTGGTATGGCCTTGTTGACGTTCTTTTTGCTCCTGCTCCTGAGCATGTACTGATACAGACCCCACAAGGAGTACCGCCAAGAAATACTTAATGATCTTCATGATTGTAATTACAATTTTTTTGCGCTGCCTAAAATAGAAAAATATGAGTTGCAGCTCGGGGGAATTAATTAAAGTTTAACACTGCCTTATTTCTGGCTTGAGTGAGGATAAAACTTTTATTTTTTGAATTGATCTTGGTTCGTACAATATTTTCCTGCTCTTCATAAAGGTCATACAAAATATTGTTAGTGATGTTCATACTCTTCACTTCCTTGATATTTTCTATCTCAAGGTAGCAGTACACAATGTCCTCATCATAGCGTTTTCCTAGAAATATAAAGTCCTGCTTTTGACCATTGATTTCAAACAAAAGCTTCGTTTGGAGGTAGCGGTTCATGTAATCGCTTACCTTTTCAGACTCGTTTTCTACGGCCAGAACAATCTCCGAATCAAATCGTTTTCTGATCAGTTTTTCAAAATCATCAATAAAAATTTGAGAGATGATTTGCACAGCTTCATGCTCTTTTGCAAACTCGACAGTGGTTACACTTACGTAGTATTCGTGCTGTGTCACTGACAGTACCGCAGGCATAGCAACAAGAAATACCAGGCTATGAATTAGTCTTTTAGTTCTTTTTAGTGGATTCAAGTTCTCTTGTTTTTTTAACTTCCTCTCTCAGCGCAGCGTTTTCCTTAAAAATCTCAAGTTTCTCCTGGAAAAAATCGATCATACTGATGGGGTCATCTTTCCGGCACAATTCCGAAAATCCTTCACTTTCGGAACAAAAGTAAAAATATTCAACTCGTAAATCCTCTTCAAGCGGTTGCTTTTCAAATAAAGTTTCTTCGAAGTCGTCTCTAAACCTTTGCAGACATTGGGCATTCCTCTCAACTTCTATATTGTTTTTTAATCGTTTGGTACGTCCGGAGATCCAATTCAAGATTGGATTTAGAGGAACAAATCCCCCACCAGTCGTAGCCTCATTTAACCTTCGCTCTTGCTGGGTTTTTGGTTTACCTGTGTATCCTGGAATCCCCAAATCATAAAAATTCAAGTCTGTTTTCTCTGAGGAGTTAGTGATGTCTGAACTAAGGCTTCCTGTTAAAATTTTTCCAATAACGATCTCATCAAGCTCATTCACTTTTTCCTTTAGTCTGACTTCAACAAAGCCCCTCTCAATGATTCTCTGGTTAATAAGAACCTCCTTCAATTCGTATCTCAGGCTGGAAAATGTAAGCGTATCTCCCACTCTTACTGGTATTCTAAAACTTCCATCGGTATTGGAAATGGTGAATTTTAGGGCTGTCTTATTTAAAACGTGAATGGCATCAACATCTTCGTTGCCAATAACCTTACCTGAAATATCGTTAGCCTGAGCCAGGCAACGAGAGCTGAACAGCATGCATAATAAAACAAGAGAAAAACGTTTAATCTTCAAGTTCAGGATTCAAAAATAATATGCTCTCTTGATACATAAGTTGTAAGAGTTCTAATTCTCTCCGCTCTTCCCATAAACTGACCGGTACTCCTTTTTCTTCCATGTATATAAAGAATTCTCCCGATCTGGCCCTGGGGATCTTAAAGTGCGTTTCTAAGAAAGCTGCATTATATCTGGTTACGAGTGTACCCTTAGGTAATAATTCTGCATCTATATCTCGTTTTTTCTTCTTAAAAGGGCTTAACATCAATCCTACTACATTGATAATATTCAGACCGTTATCCATGTAGGGCAATTGATCATCTACTGCTGCATTGTTCACTGCAGTTAACTCATCTGCACTTAACCGGTATTTATCCTGTTCCCCAATCCCGGTATACAAAGAATCCATATCCACATTAAAAGTGCGAACTGAATTGAGGTCTACAAATAGGTTACCAGACAAGTCATAGGGCAGTATAATAACTTCAGGTAGTTTATTAACATCTTCCACAAGCATCACCGTCATACTTTTGGATTCCATGATCCGTTCTGTGATAATGGCTGAGAAATCCTTGAACTGCAGTGCACTAAAATTGATGACATCATTGAGCTTTGCTTCAATAACAAATCGTCCGTCCTCATCGGTAATCGTTCCCTCATTAGCACTGGAATTATACACAGCAATGCCCTCCAGTTCATTGGTCTGAACATACACACGTCCCTTGATCTCAATTCTGTCATCCTGCGCATGTGTTAGCAGCGGGATTATTAAAAGAACACAAAATAAACCGAGGTTTTTCATAGCACACTTAGAGAATTTGAAAGGTCGTGACAACTTCAGAATAAATCAAATTAGAGGTATGTAAATTTTTGTTAAACTGTTCAATACTTTAAATTTACTAAAAAGAATGTATTTTGAAACGCCTGATCATAGCAAGTACTTCCACCTTGCACAGACAATCCTATTTACACTATCTCCTACCAGAATTAAAACGACACTTTAATCAATGTAAGGAGCTTTTGTTCTTACCTTATGCTAGGCCCGGTGGGGCTTCACATGAAGCTTATACCTCTGCGGTCCAAAAAGCTCTGGCACCACTTGGCATAAAAGTATGGGGTATACAGGAATACGATGACCCTGTGAAGGCTATCCAAGAGACTTCCGCACTTTTTACTGGTGGTGGAAACACTTTTCTACTGGTAAAGCAACTACATGATCTGGAATTGTTAGGTGCTTTGCGAAGCGCCATTAATGGAGGTACACCCTATTTAGGTACCAGCGCAGGCAGCAATATTTGTGGGATCAGTATGCAAACCACAAACGATATGCCCATCGTCTATCCCAGCAGTTTTGAAACGCTTGGTATAGTTCCCTTCAATATCAACCCTCATTATTTAGATCCGCAACCTGATAGTCAGCACATGGGCGAAACGAGGGAAGAACGTATAAAGGAATTTCACACTTACAATTCCATTCCTGTTGTAGGCCTGAGAGAAGGAAGCTGGTTGAAAGTGAAAGGAGATGACATCTCGTTGGAAGGTACTCATTCGGCCAGGGTCTTCGAACAAAACAAAAAACCATATGAAATACCTCTGGGATCGTCTTTGAATAACTTTATAAATTAATTGAAGATTAGTGTCATGCATCATAAAAAAAAGCACCCGGCTAAACAGGTGCTTTTTTCTAACTAACTAACTCAAATAATTACCTTATCTAGGAAATATTAAAATCTTAAACACTTATTCATGTCTAATCTCTATACAAAGAGACGTCAAATCTTTGAATATATTACATCAAAATTACATTCATAACATAAGTTTAACTCTTTGTAAACAAATCTGTTAAGACATTATTAATAACTGTCTCTTATA
>CAWZYX010000033.1:0-25620 GCA_963966315.1 uncultured Winogradskyella sp.
CTTCATAGTGCCCTATAAAAAGAAGTCCTTCTTTTTCATCAAAGTTTGAAAAATCGGGCTGATGAAGATTCGGATCAAATCCCTGAGTCACAAATAGCACTTGCTCTTCCTCCAGATAATCGAAATATCTTTCAAGCTCATAACTTTTAGTGGTGATCACATAATCGTAGAACTTAAGCGATTGATAAAATAATCTGGATTTGTGAAAAGTAAACGCCGGATCCGGCGTAAAATGCACTAGTTTTTTAGTGTGTGCTCTTAAAAAAGCCGTTGTTGCAGCAGTGATATAGATGCCTTTGTCTACCCAAATGAGATCGTAAGGCTCTTGAACTTTGTTTCTGATGAACGTATTTACTGCCGGAATTAAGGGCCCCTTTTTATATCTGAAGCCAATGGATCGCCAAACTCTTGAGGTTCTGTAAAATGGCTCATGCAGATCAATAATCCTAAATACATCGGTATCCAACAGACTTTTAATCGTGTCGGCTCTTTGTTTGGAAGTTGTGCCTTCAGAATACTGACCTATATAGAGTACTTTTGGCTTATCTGTTAATTGCATGATGTATTCTATCTCCAACCATATCCCAGGTGTGGTTATTTAATATATTCTTTCTGGTTTCCCTTCTCATAACCGGATAATCCACATTTTGAATAAGTTTTATCATGCAAGCTGCCACCTCTTCAGGGCTCTCTGGGTCTTCAAGAAGCAAACCGGTTTTATCTGGTTTTACGAATTCCGGGATGGCAAATCGATTGCTGGAAATGGCCGGACAGCCGTAATAGGCCAGCTCGCTAATAACAAGGGTTGTTGTATCCTTTAAGGTGGGGTGCACCAAAGCAAATGATCGCTTAAACAGTGCTTCCAGTTGATGCTTTTGTTCCGGGATCGTTTTATCAAAAAACCCTTTATAGTGAACCCCATCAGACAATTCAATGGATTGTGGAGGCACCTCTCCTGCTATCCATAACTCTGCCGAAGGTTCGATTTCTTTTACCTTTTTAAAGGCTTCCAACACAATCAGACCACCTTTAGGGATAAACTCACGAGAAATAAACAAAAAGTTGTAACCAGACTCATAAAAATCCCGCTCAGGTATAGAAATAAAGCCTCCCACTCCGGCATTCACGAAATTATCGCCTCGCATCCCATATAAGCGCTTCGTTTCTTCCAGGGCCCATTGAGAATTGAAAAAAACGATCTCTGCTCCCTCAAGCCATTTTTTTTCTAAATTGAAAATACGTTCCAGATCCCTTTCCTTAAACTCAGATTTATTATTGTAATACTCCACATAAGTGCCAAAACAGGCGTCGTTATAACAGTAGTAAGGACAATTGGGTTTGGATCTGATCCACTGTGTGAATCCCATGAAAAACATGGCTTCCGATGAGGTGTTTAAAGTCTCTATTTGGTTTGCTATAATTTGGAGTCTCTTATTCGAAAAAAAGTGATAGTTAGCTTTAAATCCTAACATCCTCAATGCCTTGGATCTGATTTTCGCCAGAAGATCAATTTCCGGGTCGATCAAACAATAGTCAGAAATGTTGTGATATCGCTTTAATTGATCGTGTACGGCTCTGTTGATACCGGACATACCTCCACTAAATTCATTCACTGGAATATTTGATATATACGTGATATTCACTAATTTCTGTGCTAAGCCTTTTTATAATTCATCATAACCAAACTCATTCTTCAAGTTTAAACTCCGGAAGCTCCAAATTAACTAAACAGTCCCCGAGTGGCAAGAGCATTTTGAAATCCAAGAATTTTGCACAGCATTTTAAAGTTCTTTCCCCCAACTGCAGGTGTATGGACCTTAAGAGCCTTAAGATATGCCTGGGCCCTTTCAATCAGGTCCTTCTCTCTCGGATACAGTTCATAAATATATCTTGCATAATTATATGCCAGTGCCCGCCTAACGCGCTCTGTGTTTTCCATCTTGAAAATTTCAGTTTCATACGCATGCAATGAATTTAGTAAGGATTCCATAGCCAATCTGCTTCTGTTAGTACTTACATTGGTATTTGCTGGTTCTCTGTAAAACACCTTACTATGGGAGTCAAATAGTATTTGATTGGCATTTAAGATCACTCTGCAAAAAAACTCTCCGTCATCATTTGGGTTTTGCTTCAACTGTTCGTTCCATGGTCCTGCTTTTTCAATTAAAGTGCGGTGTGTTAACCAACAGGCTGTTTGCATCATACCCCCATCGCTCCAGGAGTCAATAAGCCATTCAATGGGTTGCTGATAGTCTTGCCATACCCGATCTGGTTTAAAAACCGCTTCAGAACTAAGTCTTGAAAATTTCCCCCAGGGACAAGTGACCAGTGTTTCTTTTGAATACTCTGAAATCAAATTTAATTGAGATTCAATTTTATTTTTACTCAATAAATCGTCGGCATCCAGATACTGAATATAGGTCCCTGTTGCTTGCTTAAACCCAAAATTTCGAGCAATTGCAGATGAAGCTGCTCCAATGGAGAATATCTTTAATTGATCTGATTTCACCTGTTGTACTACTGCAAGACTGTCATCGGTAGAGCCGTTTTCCACCACTATGATCTCAATATTACGATGAGTTTGATGCAAACACGAATTTATGGCCTCCTCGATGTAAGCGGCATTATTGTGAAGCGGAATAATAATTGAGACCTTTTCCCTCATCCTTTAGTTATTGCAAATTTCAACAATGCTGGCCAAGATAATGAACAAGCTTGTCGAACTTTATTGGCCGCCTTAATTTTCCCCTGTTTAACCATTCTAAATATATTTCTTGCAAATCGTTTCTTCACAAGATTCAAAGCCGTCCTACGGTCTTCTTCCTCCATAGGAAGGTCTTTATATTCGAGCGTTTCAATTTGAAATTTAAATGTATTCTCCAAATAAAAATAACTTTCTAATCCCTTAGATATTTCCTGATCTTCATGTTGACGCCAGTATATCAAACCAGGGACCATTTTTACCATGCTATATTTGAGTGCTATTTTGTACCACATTTCCATATCTCCAATATACCTAGTCCCAGAAAAACCATCTAGCATTTCAAAGGCCTTACGCCTAATAATAGTCGCAGTTGGACCCAAACCCAACACCCCTCTTTGTAAAAACTCTCTTTCAAATATTTCTTTAGGTGTCATAAGGAAGGGATAGGGCTTCACATCTTCGGCAACTTGCTGAGAGATACCCATTGCCGCCTCCGGAAACTGCTCCATGGTATGTACCATGATCTCAAGCCCATGAGGATAAATCAAATCATCCGCATCCAGATACTTTAAATAGGTTCCCCTTGCATACGAGGCAGCCTTATTTCGATTCGGATAATCCCCTAAATTGGTCTCATTAACAAAAACTCTGATTCTCTGGTCCTTGACAGCATAGCTCCTGGCAATGGCAACCGAATTGTCAGCAGACTGATCATCGACTACGATAAGCTCCCAATCCTGAAAGGTCGAAGCCAAAACACTTTCAATGCAGGCCGCCAGGTATTTTTCTCTGTTGTAAACGGTTGTGAGTACAGAGACTTTGGGGTGAGACTTCATCTTTTTCTCAGGTTTGTTGTTAGGGGTTTCGATTTTAAACTATCACAGATGGCCTTTGTAAACAACTGAGCTCCGGTATTATTCAAATGCCCGTTGTTGTAGTAGAAACTTGTATCCTGTGTGATAGGGTGTTCAGAAAAATCAAAAAACTTTACGTTCATCTCATAAGAAAGATCATAAAGTGCCCTTCTTAATTCAGTAAAATTTGAAAAATTACTCTGTCCATTCACGTGCATGGGTGTGAGAACCAATACCGGGTCGATATTCTTATTTTTTATTTTTTGAATGATTCGCCGGTACATTGCAATGGTTTTTTCAGATATGGTTAATCTCATTTGATTACCTGTGGCTCTTGTATCTTCATAGGAGATAAACCGAGGGACATATCCCTGATGCACCTCATCGTATAATCCAATGCTTTTGTACCAGTTATTTAAACCAATTCCCGCATTTTTATAATAGGTGTGATTGGCAGCTATAAAGGTATAAAAAGGAACGCGATACAGTTTTGCATAGAGGTCAGGCGATAATCGCTTCACATTGTCTTTGATATAGCGGTTGGATTTGTGGGCAATAAATCGTTCGGGAGCATGCATCTCCTGCAGCTCTTCCAACGAGAAAAATGCCATACCAATGAGTATTGTTTGGCAGTTCTGTGAGTAATCAAGAAAATTATCAAGTAGATACTCACTCCTCGGCAGGGCTGTTCCGTCAATGGCCAGATTGTATGCCGTTAATTGCATTTCTTTTTCGATGAGAAGCGGATCAATCCCCACTTCAGCCACTGATGACCCCATAATCATCAGCTCAGGGTCAACAGCCCTATTCATGATCAAATTTACCTTCCCAGTCTGTGCATTGTTTGAGTGGCTTACAAAAAAAGCAAGTGTCCATTCGAGAAGAAATAGCAATAAAGCAGTGCATAACGAAAATGTGATTGTCCCGAGCCAAAATTTGCGATATTCTTTCTTGAGCGCTAACATTTGCTTAAAACTGAAAATAAATAAACTCATTAACCTCAAACGAACCAAAGATCAGAATCCCAAGGATCAGGATCATTAAGACCGCCCAGCGCACTGGCAGAGGTCGTTTGATCAGTTGCATTTCAGAAAGTTTGCGTTTAATGATGAAGCTTTCGATTGTCAACAGCAAAATAATCAGCACAAAGCAAGCCACAAACTCCCAAAGCGGCGCCCCCAAATATAAGGTCCTCCCTCTAAAAGTAGTAGCTAATGGTTGAGAAATATCTAAAAGTCCGGTCACCATTTCAAAGGCTTCATTGACGTTGTTGGCCCTAAAAAATATCCAGGCAATGCAAGTAATAAAAAAGGTGAACAGTATATGTACGTAGTCTAAGGCCTTAAACTGCCCTTTTATAAAGCGATGCTTATGCACTTTCAATAGATTCTCCATGATTAGTATTAGTCCATGCAAGGCTCCCCAGATTATAAAGGTCCATTTAGCACCATGCCAAAATCCACTGACGATAAAAACGATCAATAAGTTGATACGTAAACGCCCCTTCGATACTCTGTTGCCGCCAAGTGGAATGTAAACATAATCTCTGAACCAGGTAGACAATGAGATATGCCAGCGCCTCCAGAACTCTCCCAGAGATCTTGAGAAATAAGGCGACCTGAAGTTCTCCATTAGTTTAAAATCAAATAATCGGGCAGTTCCAATGGCAATATCTGAATACCCCGAAAAATCGCAATAGATCTGAAAAGCAAACAGGACCGTTGCCAACGCATAATGGAGTCCGCCATGTGCTCCGGGATCGTTATACACCGTATTGACCAAAAGGGCCACACGATCGGCAATAACTACTTTTTTAAATAATCCCCATAAAATTCGAATAAACCCGAATTGGATATTAACAAACTTAAAGCGACGGGGGGTATAGAACTGTGGCAAGAGGTTTGTTGCGCGCTCAATAGGCCCGGCTACTAATTGAGGAAAGAAACTGACAAAGGCTGCAAATGCAAGAATATCTTTGGTCGGCTCCAGTTTCTTCCTGTATACATCAATTGTATAGCTTAATGTTTGAAAGGTATAAAAACTGATCCCTACCGGTAATATAATGTCCAGACTATTAGGTTGGATCTCCTGCCCAAACCAACGGAAGGCCTGTACAAAATTGTCCACGAAAAAATTGTAGTATTTAAAAAAGCCTAAAAACCCTAGATTTACCAGAATACTCGTCCATAACAATACTTTTCGTTTTCGTTCTTTCTTCGCCTTATATAATTGTAACCCTATGGTGTAATCAACCAATGTACTAAACACAATTAGGCTCAGAAAGCGCCAATCCCACCAGCCATAAAACACATAACTGGCTGCGACTAGCAGCGCATTTTGCAACTTTAAATTGTTTTTGCACACAAACCAATACAGGACGAAAACGATTGGTAAGAAAATGGCAAAGTCTATGGAATTAAAAAGCATGAAATTTTAGTTCGTTAATACTTTTAATGCTGTTCTAATTCCAGGATCAAGACAAAACATTCTAAATTTTATTGCATTTTTTACTTTTTGAGGAAGTTTTCCCTCAAGTTGAATTAAAGATTGGTAGAGGAAATAGGCCTGATTTTTACGGCGCTTTTTTAAAAGATTAAGCTTAATCTTGTCATCTATATAACTATCAACAATTTTAAAAAGGTCCTGATGGATAGTAAGTGCAGATCCATCTACAAATGTAGAAACAGTAGCATTCTCATCATGAGTTCTATACTCAGCTAAAACAGAATTTGAACAAGAAATTGGAAAGTGGCTAGCTATTCTTATCCACATCTCCCAGTCCTCCATAGCATTTAGTCGTCTATCAAATGTCCCAATGGTTTCATAAACCTCACGTCTAACCACCATTGAAGGTGTTTGAATAAGTTGGTTGACATATAAACGTTCCAACATATCAGGAACAATACCATCTTGGTCCTGGATCATGCCAGTTATGCCTGTCCAAAGACCTTGAGCATTTATATACATAGAACGGCAAAAGCTTGCCTGTGCATTCGGATGATTCGATAATAGTAGCTGCATGGTCTCATAAAAGCCGTCACGAACACGGTCATCTCCATGCAGCAGATGGATAACCTTTCCCTTTGAAGCTTCCAATCCAGCTTCATAATTTCGTACCTTCCCCACATTCTGTGCCTGCCTGATAAACTGCACTCTGTCCTTAGCTAAGGTATTAACCACTTCCTCAGGGTCGTCTTCGGTGGAGTGATCATCCACCACTATGATCTGCATCTGGTCCTCACCTGGGTCCTGAATCAAAACGCTTTCCAGACACTCCCTTAAATACTCGGCACAATTATAGGTTGGGATGATCACCGACCAAAATGGTCTTGATTCCGATTCATTTACCTCGGCTAAATAGATGCAATTTTTAGACTCTGTTGTTCCTTTATCTAAGGTCATAATCAAATGTTACTAGATATGGTTTCAAAGCGCTTAGACATTCCTTCTGTTGTTGCGGTGACATCTCTGATCTCCAGCGGCAAATTGTTCCCTTATTAAAATTATGAGACCCTTTTTTGATGGACTCTCGCTTTAAGATAATTTTTTCTATTATTCTCGAATCGATACTAAGGTTTAAAAATGTCGACATTTCTTCAATTGCTTTAGCAGGATCTGATACCAGCTCCTCATATCTGATCAAATGAACATTTTTTTGTGATCGCCATTCTTCTAATTGCTTCATAAGATCGACTGCCCTGGGAATCAAATCACTTACCTCATAACATTCTGAAAATGCCCCCGAAGGATCTAACCCCTTTCTGGTTCTCTCACCGTGATCTATCATTGACAATATGATATCGCGCGGATCACGATAGCAAACCGTCATCTTTACATGTGGCAACGTGAGAGCGAAATTTAGCAGTTTATCTTGTCGCCAGTGACATTTTACCACAAGTGAACCTCTTCCTAGGTTTAAATAGAACAGTTGAAGTAATTTCTTTTTAGTTGGAATATCGATGTAACGCCCTCCAAACTTTCCTACCAGTCGTTTTTGCCCATGATAAATATTCAGTTCACGTAAAATATCTTCCTGATAATGAGCCAATAATGTACTTCCTGTTTTGGGAAGGGAGTTACTTAATATGATCATGAACCGATTCTGTTAAAAAGTTAATCAAAGCCAATTAGAGGCATTTTTTTACCACTTAAAAGTTCCAAAATTTTTCTTGGGAGCCTTATTACCCACCACCTGTTTAGTTTTTTGAGATCATATCTGTACGGCCCTAATTTACAGCTATGGGTCCAGTTAAAAAAAAGCGTAGCCCATAAACCATAAATGTTATGCGGATATTTATACCGATATGGGGGCGGAATACTGAAGGAATTATCGTCTCTATCATATTCCAGATGTCTTTGCCCTTCATGAATATGTAGAGCTTTTATACTGAAAGCCGGATTTAAAACCTTATAACCCGCTTCTTCTAATTCGTACATAAAGCGATTATCACAGCGAGGCACCCCTAAATGAAAATCTGCCTTCAGTGCCGAACTTATGGCTCCCTGAAAGATCCATACATCCTGACTGCTGCTTTTATTATAAAGTTTAGGCCTATTAAAACCCGTGGTGTCCCAGCGCGATAAGGCCAGGCAGGTTTCCTTAAGATCCAGGTAATGTAAAACTGCAATATGCTTATCAAAATAGATATCCGTATTAGAAATTATATGAAGGTCCTCCTGTGGCTTATGACCATTTATGTAGTCTATGAAATCCTGATAAGTTGGTCGCCCCTTTATTGGAATAATCTGAAGCTTGGGGTTTCTGAACTCTGAAAGATCTCCTCCTTCGTTCAATACGGTTAAGGTACTAATACTGTCATTCGCCAGATTATTTTCAAGGCAGGTAATTAATTCCTGATTTCGGAATGGATCATGTTCCTGATAATAGGTGGTGTATAAGTGAATTTGTGGTAACATTTTAAATCTCTATTTAGACCAAAATCTAATCTTTAAAAAGGCGTTTCAATTTAAAGTGAATAAACCCGTTTAATCTTTTTAGGATTGGAGTTTGAAAATAGGGGTAATACCACTTAGGTATGGGATAGTTAAAATCAATTATCGTTCGGGGTAATTCACGAGAAGAGATGTATTTCTTCTGGGTTAGAAAAATCTCTGTCCCCTCTATGCCAAATAGGATATTTAATTCTATTGGTTTTAATTGAAGTCCAAAGGACTTTTCAAAGCTGGTTACCTTTAATGCCGTGATCAACCATTGCTCTTCATCGAATTGGTCTAATTTAGTTCCATATAAATCTATTTCATAATCGTACTCTCCATCAGCAGAATTGGTTTCATTTAACACATCAGGAATCAGCATATAGTGCATATCGTAACAAGCCGCCTGTTTATCAAGTTTTAATTTGTCAACAGAATTATTTAAGGGTAGGCCATTTAAAAACTTGTAATCCTTCTCGATGATATGAGTTCCTGGTTCGTTCAAATTCATGGAATAGGAGGTATAAGGATAGGCAAAAAAATAATTCTTTTGACTTAGATAAAGCATGTATAGCTTTTTCCAGGATTGATCAGACCAATGTTGTATGGCTGCTGGTAGTAAATTTAGTTGTTCTATATCAAAATCATCATTCAACCAATTCTCAAATGAGGACCACTGGTCTTTGGTCCAGATCTGTCCCCAGGAACAGGGCACCTGCATTAAATACAAATTACTATTGGTCTTTACAGGCTCAAATGGCAAAGCCGCTGCTTCATTAAATGATGGGCTATATAAGCCAATTCCTGAAACAGTTTGTGATGTCTGTAGAATTTCTAAGGCCTTTAGACTGTACAGATAAAAATCAGGAGCAACATACAAATCATCTTCCAATACAATGACCGAACCATATTCAGTACTTAGCCTCCCGCAAAAGAATACGTGTGATCTTAGTCCTAAATTGGACTTATGTCTGATAATATGTTTCTCACCTTTCCAAGCAAATGACTCGGCACAAGCAGCTAATTGATCCTGATAGGTATCTGAATAATCGATACTAATAATCAGGTCCGGGTAGTCCTCAAATCTTGAACCATCTATAGAGCTGAGTAAGCGTTTCAAGCTAGATAAACGATTGTAGGTAATCACTACGATTGCTGGTTGATATTGCATCCGTTTACTAAAAGACTATTCTACTTCGTTTAAAATTCATGCTGAACTTATGGAGGAATGCTTTTGTTTTTCCTCTATGGCTTGGTTATAGAAATGTCGATACTGCTCTGTAATAGTATCCAGTGACCAAATAGTATCTGCCACCTCTCTATTCTTTTCTCCAAAACCCTCATCACTTTGTCTGAAGGCTTCATTAATCGCATTTTCCAAAGATTTTGTATCCCCTACCTTGAAAGTAGGGTTATTGTTCTGTTGCAATATTTCACCAATATTGGAAGTTTCCGTTCCTACAACTACTGTTCCGAAGGTAAATCCAAGCGAAATATTTCCTGAAAATAGCTCATTGGTTCTCGGAATTAAAATTACATCTGCCGCATTACAATACAAATGTGCCTCTTCCTCCGGAATAAAACCAAGATTGATCCGTTTTCTCTTGTTTAGAGAGACCCACCATTGTTCCAGTTTCCAAACCCATTCCCTCAATCTAATGTAAGAAATTCTTCTTCTAGGTATCTTCCACCCTGGAGCCAGGAGTACCTTGTCATTTGAACCAATGGCTTCAAATGCCTGATCAATCAAGGTCTTTTCATTTTCTTTAATTAGTCCGAAACAGAGTAATACCTTGCTTGACTGTTTAATTCCCAGGGCGTTCCTCGCACTAGTTTTGTCAGATGTATCAGGTAAAGTCGCGTGCTTATGCTGAGGGATCACTTGATGATAACTGATCTGATTCTTGGGAAAGTACTGCTTGAACTCCCCAATACTGTAATTCGCAAAGTGCGTCATTCCGTGACAATACGAAAAAACCAGTTCATACAAACGTTTAAAAGTCTCGTCATCTCGTTTGTGAGGGGCTCTGACGTGCCTTGTGTATACTAAGGTAGACCTATGATGCCAATGCTTGCAGCATTCTTCAATTCTATTCCATAAATCAGAGGTAAGATCTTCAGAGTTATTGAGATAGGATTCCACTTCAAAACTCAGATATTCAGGCCAATGAATATGAACAATATCATAGTCATTTTCCATCTTCCAGAACTCTTGAAAGTCCCAGGTAACCTCAGCAAACGAGGATAAGCCTTCCACAAGATCAGACATGTATTTGTTCAAAGGCACCGGAATACAGGCAATTAGTACTTTCATTTTAGACAGTTCTAATATTCTCAAGATACCAGTTAATGGTGGTTTCTAAGCCTTTTTCCAGTTGCACCTGGGCCTTAAATCCAAATTTTTTCTTAGCCTTTTCTATGTTCATGAAGCGTCTTGGTGTCCCATCGGGTTTCGTGGTATCCCAGACAATCTTACCGTTAAAATTGGTTAAGCGAGCAATTAATTCCACCAACTCTTTAATGGGGGTTTCTACCCCTGTTCCCAGATTAATCGGACTCGGATCATCAAGGAACTCGGCACCCAGTAAAATGGCCTCGGCAGCATCCTCTACATACAAAAACTCCCGTGTGGCTTTACCCGAACCCCATACCTCAACACTTGGTTTATTCTGTTCCTTCGCATCAAAGAATTTCTGAATCAAGGCCGGAATCACATGGGCATCCTCTTCGGTAAAATTGTCTCCGGGACCATACAGATTAACAGGCACCAAAAACACAGAATTAAACTTGTATTCTTCCAAATAGCCCTTTCCTAATTCACTTAGCATTTTTTTGGCTAGACCATAGGGTGCTGTAGCTTCAGCCGGATAACCATCCCAGAAATTCTCCTCCGTAAACGGCATAGGTGCATTTTTAGGATAGGCGCAAGTAGAGCCCAGGTTTACCAACTTTTCCACCCCATTGATCCGCGCGGCCTCCATCAACTGGAAGCCCATCATGATATTATCGTAAACCATTGAGCCGGGATACTTCATATTGTACCAGATTCCTCCAACCTTTGCGGCTAAGTGGATCACAATGTCAATATCTTTGGTAAAGCGTAAACAGGTATTAAAATCACGAAGGTCGTCATGCGGAAAGTGAGGAATATAAATATTCTCTCTTTTGATGCCTCTTTGGATCAATTTGTTAACCACCGTTTTTCCTAAAAAACCATCTCCTCCTGTTACCAGGACTTTTTTATTTTTCCAGAAGTTGTCCTTCATGAGATCTTTCTTTAGCAGATTTTATATTAGTGCTTCAAAGATAGAATTATATTAGAGAATAACGACTGATCTATCTAGTCCCTTTGACTACTGCATTCACAGTTATTCTTTTTTAACTCTTGCGAGCTAAAGCTCGGTTTTTGAATGAAACAATTCTGAGCGTAAGCCAGTTTTGTCCAAATACATGCCAGAAGTTAAAATCAAAATCACCATAAGAAGCCTTAATAGATCCTGGATTATAGATCACATTTTTAATTAAAAAAACAAGAGCCTTTGGTTTTGGTTCGTTTTTAATTCTATAATTGTAATAACACTGCATAAATACAGACATTTTTTCTTGAGTGATTGTTTTGGACTGAAACTGTTTCTTTAAGGAGTTCCACCATAAGTTAAAGTATTGCTGATGATCCTTTTTTACCGTCATTCTGTTAGCCGCGTGAATCCCACGCATGGCTACGGGCTTTTCAATTTGGCCGGCATATAAATTGCAATAGGCAGCCAAACGACGCCACAGATGAATGTCCTGACGCAACCTCAAATAAGTATTAAAGTAACCCACCTTCTCAAAGACATTTTTGTTTATAGTGAGACTATTTGTATGAAACTGCCCCCTTATTTTAGGATGGCGATTAAAGAGTACACTAAAAAGCTCAGTGGGAGAGGGAGGATCTGTTAAAGTGAGAACCTCCTGATACCCAAATCCTTTTTCAAAAAACTGTTGTTTGGCCTCTTCGGAATAAAAGTGCGTACCGGTGGCATTATACACCCCATCGCAGTCCTCGTTGTTCAGAAATAGTTCTTTATCTCTTTTAAAGCGATCCGGCAAGTAGTAATCATCCGCGTCCAAAAAAGCAATAAACTGACATGTGGCTTTTTCAATTCCCAAATTTCTGGAAGCGCCCGCTCCGTGATTCCCTTTATCAGGGTGTTGAAAGAGCCTCACTTTCTTATAGGTATGCTCCAACTGTTGTGCTATTTCAAGGGCATTGTCGGGAGAGGCATCCTCAACAAGAAGCACCTCTCCTACTTCTTCTAATTCTGCGGCCGATTCCACAGCTGTTTTTAGATAGGCTTCAGCATTGTACACCGGAATTATGACACTAACCCTAAATTGTTTAATTCCCTTCAATTCATCAAAATTTTTTCATTCATTAACCCACTTTTCTTTATCTAAATTCCAATTTAGCGATAAATCAAAGTTCTTATTTAGTAAAGCCATTTGCTCCGCAAATAATGGATGTAATTTATAGAAAGTATCCTCATTTAATTTTAATTGATTTGCCGGACTTGTTTTGTTGTGTATTTTAATATCATCAATCATTATGGGTTCAATTTCAAGAAAAGACCAAAGATTATGCAGTACATGATTTGGATTATTTTGAAGGTCTTCCATTTCTAAAATCCATATGTTGTCCTTACCGAATTTTTGCATATAAGGTTTCACTCGATCATAGAATAATGAGGTTTTAATATGCCAATCATGATTGACACATGCATTAAAATCCAGGAGATTACCCTGACGCTTTTGATGATAAAAAACAGATATTAACCTTTGAAAGGGATTTCTAATAATGAAAATCAATTTAGCATCCGGGGATTCCTTATATATTTGCTGGGGAATGTCGTATAAAGATTCATTTTTGAATTGTGTGTAATAGGTCGAAGCATCCATAAAGTATTTTTGATCGGTCAAATTTTTACTCATGTAATGCGCTTTTAATTGCTGTTTAGATCGCAGATGTATGTTTTTTGTTCGCTTCCAAAAGTCTCTAGCCCAATTATCAAAAATAAAGTATCCTGGTTCTTTAAACGGAGTGGATTCTGCGATCTGCGGATGTTTTTTCAAATAAAAAAACAAAGATGTTGTACCACATTTTTGTGACCCTATGATGAGCAGATTTGGGGATCTTGAACTGATATTGATCAACTTCCCTGTTGCCTTATTAAACCTCCTGTTATATCCCAGTCTAATCCAATTGGAATCAACATGCAGACTTCTGTAAAATGATCTCATATTCGCAAGCCTATTATATCCAAAACGTGGAATTTAATGTTATAGCAATCAGAATTGGATTAACTCTTTGAACAAGTGGTAGTAACTTTTCCCAACCATAACAGCACTAGATTTTTCACGAATATCAGCAAACAAATCTCCATCCTTATGTGAAATTTTCTCTATAGCTCGGTTAATATCTATTTCCCCATCTAAAATTGGCATATCTAGTTCAGCCAGGAGTTCAGTAATATTTCCTGTTTTATGTCCAATAATGGGTAAATTAAAAACAGCAGCCAAATACGGGATTCCGGAATTCAAGGTACTTAAGCGAGGTAAATAAACCATATCGGCAGCATTAAAATAATATTGTACATCCTTTTGATCAATAAACTCATTTGAAATCCGGTATTTTTTAGAATGCTGAACTTTAAACCAAGTGAATCGATTAATTGGCTCTTTACCCTTGGCTGGTGTCCAGCCTGGAACTAACAGTATTTTGTTTTTCCTGTTGATCCTGTCAAAGTTATGCAGTACAAAATTTTTTTCTGCATGGTTTCTCACTTTTCCAAATACTAAAACAACTAATGAGCTTTCAGGAATATCCAACCACTTTCTAGATTCCTCTCTAGACACTGTATTTGGATACTGGGTAAAAATGGGATGAAGAATTATAAGTTGTTTCTGAGAGCTTGAAAACGAAAATCGCTTTTGATAATCCTGCATACTAAAATCGCCCATATGTACTACGGCTGTCGCATGTTTGTAAACCAGTTCATATAGATTATCAAATGCTGGGTCTGCAAGCTTATGGGGTTTTAAATTATGTCTGGTAACAACGATTTTGGCACCTTTTTTACTCCAACTCTCTAATGTGGCCTCAAGCAATAATAATTCAATATCCGTAGGTACTCTGTGCTTTACTAGGTACTCAGGCCAATGCAAATGAATGATATCAAAGTCTCCTTTCACCAACCAAAATGCGTCAAAGTCTGTTGACACATCACAGTATGGTAAATAAGCATCTAATACCTCACGAATGAATACCTCTTCTTTATGAATGGGGACCAATACTTTCATTTGTTTACCCAAGGCTTTATTTTAAACTTATAGATTCTACGTGGCCATTTAAACAAATTCTCCTTAAACAGCCTGAGTCTCCTGTTGTTTTTTGATTCAAGGTAATTATAATAAAAGTCTTTCTTTAGTAATTGTTTTTGTTTGCGGTTCCTGGCAACAAAACGTTTCAATTCTTTGTAGATCCCATCTACATTCTCACTGGATAACTCCATGCATTTATTAGTTAAGACTCTTACTCTCAAGGAAACATATTTCTGTAATAGGTTCTTTTTTAGTGGGTTATCAATTGAACGGCATAGTTTATCCAACGACTCAATAATAAAAAACTGATCGCTTAAACTCTGCTCGAGTTTTGATAGACTGGTCGTGATGGATCCGCTTCGGATACGGTAGTTGTATAAAACCGAAGACATCACAGTAATTGAACTTGCCTTGGTGACCATTCTGGGAAAGAATTCCACATCCTCATGCAACAGGCCTTTTTTAAATCTTAAGTTATTGGTTCGTAAAAACTCGAGGTTAAAAGCATAGGTCCAGGCAGGAATCCATTGAATGGTAGGTATTTCCAGAACTAACTTAAAGTATTCCATACTCGGGTATTCCTTAGCCTTCAAGTTCTTTGAAATCACTTCAAATTTTCTATTTTCAGGTGTCTCCATAAATCTGGAATAGCTAAAAGTTACTACCTCACTATCACTTTGCTCAAACCCCGAGGCAATGGTCATGATCATTTCTGGCACTACCAAATCATCACTATCCACAAAAAGAATATACTTCCCCTTTGCAGCTTCAATTCCTCGGTTTCTGGCAGCACTAAGCCCGGCATTTTCCTGATTAATAATCTTTAGCCTTGGTTCGGAGGCAGCAAATGCATTCAAGATTCTTAAAGATCCATCCGTGGATCCATCGTTTACAGCGATGATCTCGTAATTGGTATAGGTCTGATTCAATAGGCTCTCCAGACACTCCTCCAGAAATGACTCTACATTGTATACGGGAACAACTACCGAAACGAAGGCATCATTCACTGGCAGCATGTATTAAAATTTCATATAGATCATGCTCAGGATTCAGGGTGAGATTTTCCTTTACATATCTAAAAGCTTCAACGCCCATTTCCTGCCAGCGCTCCTGCTCCTTCCAGGCCCTATTCATGATGGCGCTCAAAGAATTAAAAGAGGGTGCCTCGGCCACGAACCCCGAGTGACCATTTTCAACAAGTTCTGTATTTCCTGCAATATCCGTCACTATAGCAGGTCTGGCACAGATCATGGCTTCCTGCAGAGACAAGGGGGTGCCTTCAGCCAATGAAGGTAGCACAAGGATATGACTATGCTCCCATATTTGGGTCACATCGGTCTGATGACCTTTAAGAACTACCTTATTTTCAAGCTTATAGAATTTAATGAGTGCTTTTAAATAGGCTTCATCCGGTCCAGATCCATAAATATGATACACCCAGTTTCTCTCCTTCCACTCGCTCTGAGCAAAGCACTTTATTACAATATCCAATGCCTTGGTTTTACAGTGCAGTCTGGCCACAGAAGCAAAAACCATAGTTTCCGATTTTGGATAAGCCATTGGTTTCTTGTTTATAACTTTAAACGGATTGTTTAGGACATGAGCTCTTTTGGAGAGATCTTCGAACAACTGGTGCTCAGCAAATATTTTGTTGGTTTCTGAGACAAAAACCACTTTGAAAGCCTTTCTAAAGATTTCTTTTCCCAACTCAACCTTTGGCATCGGCAATGAAAATCCGTAATCGTAATTGAATTGAGCGATTAAAATATAGGGTTTCTGCAAACTTTCAATCAACTCTCGGATATCGGATCTGTTGACTATATCGTAGGTGGTGCCCTGACTCACACAAACCACATCAACACCATAAAAATGGTCTCCTGCAGGTTCCTCCCTGGTATCTTTACGCTCTTTTTTTCGTATTTCAAACGCGCTATTTCTATTGATAAGATGTCTTAGTTTGTCCAGAAAAGAAACAGGAAGCTGGTCTTCCTTTGGTTGACCGTAATATCTTATTTCTGCACCAAGACTCCTTAAATTGCTTAAATGATGAGATTCCTGATCACCCCAGTACTTATAATAGATGCTCACCTCATGTCCCTCCTTCAAAGCCTTTAATGCCGTCAGGTACCATAAGACCTCGCTGCCTCCCCAGGGCGATCCTGTCATGGTAGAGATGAACAGTATGTTCTTAGATGTGCTGCTCACTGGCATTACAATTTAAATAGCTTTAAAGAATCTGTGATTTTTCGGCCTAATTTGTAGGGTTTGGAATTTAATAATTCCCTATTAAGTTGTTCCAACTCCTCTATCCTTTTATTCTTTATACGCTTTAGTTCCCTGTATGCCGGCAAATGAACTTGTATTTCTTTGCTAATAGCTTGTTCAATGGCCTCATTATACTTGTAGTTACTTAACTGATTAAAGCCATTAAACAAGGTAACCATCGAAGCAACTTTCTTAATACTCGTGTGGGTATTTGAAATCCCATCCGCATGTTTTCTGTATATACATAAACTTTCGTCTAAATATTTAAATGGTCCATTAAGTGATAATAACAATAATAAGAGTCTATCATTACTTGATGTTAAATATGACCATTCAGGAAATTTAAAATCAGAATAACGCCGAAATAAAATGGAAGCAGTTGGAATAAACCAATTTTTAATAATGTCTTCGGTAAAAAAAATGGTTTTTTCAATTGAAGTTAACATCAAATTTTGTTGGTCAGATTCCTTTATCAAAGCGTTATGAAAGACCAATGAATAGTCTTGATTTGCTTCTAAAAAATCCACTTGCTTTTGCAGTTTTAAAGGATCTGTCCAATAGTCATCACCTTCACACATAGCGATATATTTTCCTCTAGCGCGTGGGAAATTGTATTCAAAAGTAGGCTTAATCCCTTGAGAGTATTGGTTCTGATTCTGATAAATCGGCTTAACAACTTCAGGGTGTTTTAATTGGTATTTTTCGATTATTCTTTTGGTTCCATCAGTAGAGGCATCGTCATGAATCAAGAGCTCATATTTGAAATTTGTTTTTTGGTCTAATATCCCAATCAAACAATCTTCTACATAAGCTTCATGATTATAGGTTAAACAACATACACTAACCAAAAGTTTATTCTTATCCATTTAATTATAGTAGTTTCTTCTCAGTCTCAACAGGTTTTGCAGGATTACCATAACAGATAACACCAGAAGGAATACTTTTCGTTACATTAGAACACATGCCTACCATACAATCATCACCAATAGAAATTTTATTATTTGTTGCCGCATTGATGCCGATAAAATTTCTATCTCCCATTACCAAATTAGATATTATCGCATGTGTAGCTATTAAGTTATAGTTTCCTACTTTGGCATCATGACCTATAGTAACATGACTCATTATTGAGTTGAATTGCCCTATTACTGCCTTAGGATTAACGACACAATGCGCCATTATTAAGGATCCTTCGCCAACCTCAGCACTTCTTGACAACATAGTACTTGGATGCACAAAAGTTAAAAATCTATCGAGAGGTATTCCTAACTTGTCCTTTTCCTCTATGGCCTTTACCATATTTTTTATGTCATACATTTGATAGACAAACTTAACTTCTAAATCATCTTTATATTTGTCAAAAGCTTGTGACACTTTACAAAGAACTGGGAAACCATTAATGTATTCACCAACAGGAACATCGTCGTAAGCAAACCCTAATACTTCAATAGAAACATTATAACTCGCTCTGGCATCATAAATATTGTCAGCTATTAAAGTCGCAGAACTTTTTCCACCGATAATTACAACCTTAACCATTTTTAGATTTTATTAGTTCCATTTTTCTTATAATCTCATTTGCTTTCGTCACTAATGGTGGTCCCACAAATTTACCATTAACAATAGCCACGCCCTTGTTTTGACGTTTAGCTTCTTCATATAGCTCCAAGAATTCTATAGCTTCATTATATTCTTGTTCCGTTGGTGAATACACCCTATTAACAATTTCATTTTGTTTGGGATGCAATACCCACATGCCAGAATATCCTAAAATTTTTCCTTCATTGACATGAACTTCTAACTTTTCAAGATCATGCACATGAATATAAGCTGCATCTATTGCTTCCAAACCTCTGGCCCTAGCCACTATAGGAACCAATTTACGCCCATAGTCAATACTCACATTTGTATGAAAATCTCTGACCCCCTGTATATCTGAAACAAAATCCTCAGACCCATATCCCAAGGCAATAATTCTATCGGATGCAACGGCTATTTCATTAATATTGACAATAGACAAAGCGGATTCTAAAATGGGAATAATGTTTATCTGTCTCTTAATCTTACCCTCTATTTCTAATGAATCCAACAAACTATGAAGATATTTGACATCATCTGCGGTATTAGTCTTGGAAAGTAGAAACCCATCTATTGGGGCTTGAGCCAATTCGATCACATCTTGTAAAAAGAACTTAGTAGAAATTTCATTGAGCCTAACGAATTTTAAGTACTTGTCAAAATCCCTATTTTTTAGATTCTTTTTAATAATATCCCTGGCCAGAATTTTATTGTTCTCCGGTTGCACACTATCCTCTAAATCAAAAATAAGCATATCAGCATTGCTTTTTTTAGCTGAATTGATAAGCCTTAAATTATTACCTGGAACAAATTGTAAACTTCTAAGTAGCATGTTTAGGAATGATTTTTACGTTTAATAAGTATTTTTCTTCTAAATGAAATGACATCAATGTTATCCTGATTGAATCCTATAGTTTCCACATAAAGTATACCTCTATCATTTTTAGATTTGGAATCTATTTTATCGAGTATAGTTGTTTTGCTATAAATCGTATCATTTATAAAAGTGGGGTGCAAATGATTTATGGATTCATAACCCAGATTAGCTATAGCCTTTCCGCTAATATCTAATACTGTTAAATGCACAGCTAAACAAAACACAAGTGTCCCAGGAACCAATATTTTTTGATGAAAATTTTGTTTGGCGTAGTTAAGATTTGTGTGAACCGGATGATGATTCATAGTTAACAATGAAAAGATGTTATTATCACTTTCAAATATTGTTTTAGACTGGGCATGAAAGATTGTCTCACCTACGGTAAAGTCCTCGTAGAAATGCCCCATGGTATTAGCATTCATATCTCCCTAAGTTTTCTCAATATTTTAGTTATCCTTTTAATATGCGGTTTCTCATAAATCACACCATCTACTTTGATGATATCAAACTCACCTTCATCTAATGACAGTAATTTATTGTACACCTTTTTCATTGTGTTTAATTCCTCATCATCTACATATTTTATGCTATTTGCAGTGTTTACTTGGTCCGGATGAATAAAGAACTTCCCTTCCATGCCTAGGTCGTAAGCAAACTGGCACTCTTTAATAAGGGCCTTGGTATCCTCAAAATTTACATTAACCCCATCAAGAAATCGGACGCCATAAGCTTTTGAAATTACATTAAGCTGTAATTTAATCGGATGGATAAATTTTAGCAAATGTTTCATGTTCATTTCAGAACAGAAATCATGACTTCCAAATCCGATTGCATAAATATCTGAACCATAGCGTTGAAGCATTTTCTCAAGATTCAAGAAGCATTCTGGATTCTCTATTAGTAGAATAATACGTCTGGATTGTTCATCATCTAAAAGTCTGAAAAAATAGTCGAGTTCATTCAGAGATCGAAGTTTAGGTAATACAATATTTCCACGACTTTTATGAATCAGCTTTGTTAGTTTGTCTTTTGAATAAACCTTATCAAACACTGGTAGTCTAAAAAAAACATTTTCTTCAAATTCTCCTGCCATGGCATTTTGATAAGCTACTTCCTTACCCTCTTCTGAGACGGCATCTTCAAAATCTAAAACAAAATAGTCTGAATCTATTTTAGCCATTTTATTAAGAAATCGCACTTTATCGCATGGTATAAACAAAAAAGAATCAAGCATCTTTTAAAACTGATCTAAATTTAAAGGTTGTTAACAATGTTTTTTTGGATATTGCCATCCAATTCTGGATAAAGAGGTAAACATAAGACAAGTTTTGTTAATGTTTCTGATATTTCACATTTTACAGCTTTAACATATGGAAGCTGATTTAAAGAAGGGTTAAAATATCTCCGAGGAAACACACCAATTTCATTCAATTGTTTCATGCTTTTTAATAATATTTCCTCTGAATCAAAGAGAATGGGGTAATAGGCATAATTCCATTCTAATCCTTTTCGCTTGTTAAACGCAAATTTTACTTTACCATCGATTAGTTTATCATAATTATCAACGATAATCCTCCTTTGTTCTATTATCCTATTCATATATGGTAAAACGGACAAACCCATTGCTGCCTGCAGTTCACTCATCTTGGCATTTATACCCACATTGTAGAAGGACTCTGGACCAGAATGCCCAAAATTGTGATGATAGTACATGTCTTTGTAAAGTGCTTCGTCATTACAGAAAGCAGCTCCACCTTCCCCCGTATGAAAAACTTTGGTAGCGTGGAAACTACAGGTGCTTACATCCCCATAGTTAAAAATGGATTGCCCTTTGTACTGCACCCCAAAACAATGGGCGGCATCGTAAATCACTTTTAGGTCGTACTTTTTAGCAATGGACTCTATAGCGTCTACATTACAAGGGTTTCCATAAACATGTGTGGCCAGAATGGCCGTGGTTTTTTTGGTAATGGCTGCTTCAATTTTCGTCTCATCGATGGTCAAATATTCGGGATCAATATCCACAAACACCGGAGTACAGCCTTCCCAAACAATAGAACTTGTGGTTGCTACATAAGAGAATGGAGTGGTAATGATCTCGCCTTGAAGGTTCAAGGCCTTAATGGCAATCTGTAAGGGCAGGGTACCATTGGTCATGGCAATCATATGCTTGGTCCCCAAGTAAGCATTAATGCGCTGCTCCAATTCTTTTACCATTACTCCGCGATTGGTCAACCACCCCGATTTCCATAGCTTTTGAATTAGGGTCTGGTACTCTTCTATGGGTGGTAAAAAGCTTTTGGTAACCGGTATCATAGCATTAATGACTTAATAATTTCCACTGCGGTTTAAACTGAATGGGTGCCCAACCATGGGTCTCCCCATGAATTGCAAAATAAATGGCCGACTGGTATCGGAACAAGACCTGTTTACCTTCATTTCCTTTTTCTACTAGTGCAATAGTTAATGAATATTTTCCCTGTGAGAAGATCAAGGGCTCCAAGAGCATTTGCAGTTTGAAATTTCCCTTTACCTCGCCAAGCTGAATCTGTTCCGAGAAATTAGTTACCTCAGCAAAATTACGTTGCTCTTTATCATAGACCGCTACATAAACATGAGGGTTCGATATTTCTTCATGACAGGTAATATCTAATTCCAGGGTCAAAGAATCTCCATACTCTATAATGATATCATCCCCTCTTTTAAAGCGTTGATCACCTTTAACTAAGGCCACGTCATTCAACGAAGCTTTATCGCTTCCATGGTAGTCGCCTATCTCTAATTTATAGCGATTATAGTACTCTGTAATACCTTTAGGAACGTCTCCGCCTTGAAACATGATCTTCCCTTTGTCCATTACTATGAGTTTCGTAGCCATCCTTGCTACCTGAGGAATGCTATGGGATACCAGAATAAGGGCCGTATTTTGGAGCAACTTATCCATTTTATTATAGCATTTAAGAATAAAACCCATATCACCAACCGCCAACACCTCATCGATGAGTAAAATATCCGGTTCCATTTGGGCGGCCACCGCAAAACCAAGCCGTACTTTCATCCCTGAGCTGTAGTTTTGTACCGGCATATCGATAAAATCCCTAAGCTCCGAAAAATCAATGATGGCCTCTAGTTTAGAGTCGATCTCTTCCTTGCTAAAACCTAATACGGCCCCATTGTTATAAATATTCTCTCGCCCTGTCAACACCGGATTAAAGCCTGCGCCCAGTTCAATTAAGGCGCCTACCCTGCCTTTCATGGTGACCTGCCCCTGGTCCGGGGTGATCAGTCCATTTAATAGTTTTAACAAGGTGGACTTCCCGGCACCATTATGCCCGATCAAACCAAGGCATTCGCCACGGCGCAGTTCAAAACTAATGTCCTTTACCGCCCAGAACTCGTCTTTTCGCAATACATCATGATGCTGGGCCTTTTTACTAAAACTGGAGGTCACGTCTTTGATCCCGTACCATAGAGAGCGTTTAAAATCCTTACAGAACTTTTTGGAGAGGCCCTCACAGCGAATCAACACCTCATTTGTTTGCTTGGTTATTTCTGTTTCCATAGTCTTAGGCTCCAACACGTTCTACAATGATGGGCATGGTGATCCGGTAAAGGATCCAGCCCAAATATAATACCAGCATGGCTACGAGGGCAATGGCCAGCAATGGCCATAATACTTCCACCGATTGTCCGGTAAACCAGCTTCTCGGAATGTCTATCATATAGTAGATGGGATTATAGGTATTAAAGACCCGCCCGATGCCTGAAGCAGGCATCGGATAGACGATGGGGGTGACATACATCAGTACCTGAGTACCGATGGACAGCATGCGCTTAAAATCCCCGTAGAGCATCTTAAAGGGAATTAATAAAACGCCAAAACTAAAGCCCAGTAAGATAGCTATTATTGCCCCCAATGGAAATAAGAGGATGGTCCAACTGATGCTTAGCCCTAAGGCCAGAGAGATGAGTAAGAGGGCCATTAGCTTGAGACCAAAATCAAAGAGTACCTTATAAAACGCATTGATCAGCAGTGCCTCCCTGGGGAAGTTGAGCTTGGCCATGATACTCTTCCCTGCCGTCACCGCATCGGCCGGCATGTTGAGAGCATGTGTAAAAGTGGTAAACAAGACCGTTCCACACATCACAAAAATAGGATAGGGTACCCCAGTCTCAGTTATATTAACTGCACCCGAATAATTTAAGAAGACCCACAAGCCGGCCGATAGAAAGGGCGGAAAAATGGCCCAGGTAATTCCTAGAACCGACTGGCGAAACATCCCTTTGATATCTCGTTTAAACAATTGCTTTCCTAAGAACCGCGATTCTTTGAGGTCTGCGAACATTTGAGCTAAGGAAACTGTTCTGTTCTTTCTGTGAGCCGGGGCGTTGATATAAACTCTCATGAATCGCTCATTTTAGATGTTATGAACCAATGGCATAGACCTCAAAACCAATTTCTGCTAACCTGCCTCTATCGAGTAATTTGCGTCCATCGAATACAAATGCGGGCTTTTCCATCTGCTCGTAGATTTTCTGCCAGTCCAGTGATTTAAATTCATCCCATTCGGTTAACACCGCTATAGCGTGTGCCCCTTTACAGGCTTCATAAGCACTATCCACCACCTCAACCAGGGACTGATTCTCTTCAGGGCTGCGAGTGTTCAAGTAGTTAAGATCGGTAAGGATCTGTCTCTCTTTCACCTGCGGATCGTACACTGCGATCTCTGCCCGCTCCTCCAAAAGATTATCAGCCACATAGATGGCAGCCGACTCGCGGGTATCGTTGGTGTCCTTTTTAAAGGCCCAGCCCAGAAAAGCGATCTTCTTACCGCTCACCGTATTGTACAGGGTAGAAACGATCTTTCGCGCAAAGCGATCGCGTTGGTGATTGTTCATAATAATCACCTGCTCCCAGTAATCTGCCACCTCATTCAGGCCAAGGGATTTGGAAATATATACCATATTGAGGATGTCCTTCTGAAAACAGGATCCTCCAAAGCCCACAGATGCCTGTAAAAACTTTGGTCCTATCCTGGAATCCATGCCTATGGCCCTGGCCACCTCACTTACATCCGCACCCGTGGCCTCACAAAGCTCTGAGATCGCATTAATGGATGATACCCTCTGAGCTAAAAAGGCATTGGCGGTGAGCTTGGAGAGTTCGGAAGACCAGAGATTGGTGGTTAAAATACGATCTTGAGGTACCCAGGCACCATATACGTCTGCCAATGCCTTGATGGCGCGCTGTCCTTCTGCGGTTGGCGTGCCACCTATCAGCACACGGTCCGGCTGCAATAGGTCTGAGATCGCTGTTCCCTCTGCCAGAAACTCCGGGTTGGAAAGGATCTGGTACTTCACACCATTTCCGGTATTGTCCAGTATGCTTTTAATGGCCTGTGCCGTTCTTACCGGCAGTGTTGATTTTTCCACAACGATCTTATCTGATTTGGCCACCTGTGCGATCTGTCGGGCACAGAGTTCAACGTATTTTAAGTCAGCTGCCATGCCCTTTCCCGAACCATAGGTCTTGGTGGGTGTATTCACCGAAATAAAGATCATCTCGGCAGCATCAATGGCCGGCTCCACCTCCGTGGTAAAAAAAAGGTTTCTGCCGCGTGCTTCCCTCACGACCGCATCCAAACCGGGTTCGTAAATCGGAAGCTTACTAAGGTCTTCATCATTCCAATCGGCGATGCGCTGCTCGTTCAGATCCACCACAGTTACTCTGATGTTCGGATTTTTCTGTGCGATGACGGCCATGGTAGGACCTCCCACATAACCGGCACCGATACAACATATGTTTTTTATCTCCATCAACTAAGATTCGATTTTTACTTGTTTAAAATTGCGTTCGTTCTTTAAGAACCAGTCATAGGTCGTCTTGATCCCTTGTTCAAGAGGGATCTGATGTTGCCAGCCCTGGCTGTGCATCTTAGAGACATCCATCAATTTTCTGGGGGTACCATCTGGTTTGCTGTCATCCCAGAGGACTTTACCTTGATGACCTACAATGTCCCGGACCAGTTCCGCGAGCGCTTTTATAC
>CAWZYX010000034.1:0-24976 GCA_963966315.1 uncultured Winogradskyella sp.
TCTTACAGATATCCCTACTAATTTTTTCTTGGTATCAATTCCTTCTTTTGAAAATAGAGTTGCTCCATGGGGAGAAATCACCCGGTCATATGGTCTAGCAAATTTACGCAATCTCACAGGATTTTGAAGGGTTATCGCTCCAATTATTCTATTTTTGCCCCATGCCGCGACGAAACAAACAAAAACTATTTAAGGGAATTAGGGTTACCGACGCCGGTGCCAAGGGAAAGTCCATTGCCACTGCAGAAGATGGCCGGATAATATTTCTAAACAACGCCGTTCCCGGTGATGTAGTAGATGTACAAACCTATAAACAGCGTAAATCCTATTACGAAGGTAAGGCTGTGGCATTTCATGAGCTGTCTGCAAAAAGAACCCAACCTAAATGCGATTATTTTGGTATTTGTGGTGGATGCAAATGGCAGCATATGGCATATGAACATCAACTGGCCTACAAACAAAATGAGGTGATTAATAATCTCAAGCGTATTGGTCACCTCCAAATACCCCTAATAGAAACAATCAAGGGCTCCAAAAACATCTACTATTACAGAAACAAAATGGAGTTTTCTTTTAGTGATAGCCGATGGCTTTCTGATGATGAAATTGCTTCCAACAAAAAGATAATGGATCGAAATGCTCTGGGATTTCATATTCCGGGCATGTGGGATAAGATCATAGATATCAAGCACTGCTGGTTGCAAAAGGATCCTTCAAATGCCATCAGGAACAGTATCAGACAGTTTGCTACAAAAAACCAGATACCCTTTTTCAATGCTCGTCAGAAGACCGGACTTTTACGCACCTTAATGATACGTACCAGCAGTACAAATGAATTGATGGTGCTTATTCAGTTCTTCAAAAATGATGTAGAAAAGATCGAACTTCTAATGCGCTTTATAAAAGAACAATTTCCCGAGATCAGCTCTTTATTGTACGTTGTTAACACCAAGGGCAACGATACCTTGTACGATCAGGATATAGTCTGTTATTCGGGTAGAGACCATATTTTCGAAGAAATGGAAGGACTTAGATTTAAGATCAATGCCAAATCCTTTTATCAGACCAATTCAGAACAGGCCTATGAATTATATAAGGTCACAAGGGCGTTCGCAGATTTAAAAGGCAATGAACTTGTTTACGATCTGTACACCGGTACCGGAACAATTGCCCAATTTGTGGCTCAGAAGGCAGGTAAAGTGGTTGGTGTGGAAGCCGTACCGGAAGCAATTGCGGCTGCCAAGGAAAATGCGCAGTTAAATAAAATTGAAAATGTATCCTTTCATGTGGGCGATATGAAACAGATCTTTAACGACGGGTTTGTATCGGAACACGGAATACCAGATGTGGTAATTACTGACCCTCCTCGGGATGGAATGCATAAGGACGTTGTGGAACAACTACTAAAAATTGGTCCTTCAAAAATTGTCTACGTCAGTTGTAATTCTGCCACACAGGCTAGAGATCTGGCATTGATGAAAGAGGCCTATAAGGTGGTTAAAGTGCAACCTGTTGATATGTTCCCTCAGACACACCACGTGGAAAATGTTGTATTATTAAAGCTTAAAAATGAGAGTTCATAAGGCAATGAAACGATTAAAGAATATTTTTTTATTGGCCCTTACTGGATTGTGCTTAGGTAATTGTGAACGCGATGATATCTGTGCTCAGGAAACCTCTACCACTCCCAGATTGATCCTTGAGTTTTACGATATTACCAATCAGGATCAATTACTGAGTGTGCCGGCAATGACGGTTTATGCAGATGATCCTGATATACCTGTTCCTGAAACGGACAATATTTCGGGAGCAATTTTAATCGAACCTTTTGAATCTAGCAGATTATTCAATCTTACCACAAACATTGCAAAACCGCCATTGTTTGTAGGTGAAGAAGGAGTGAGCATTACTCGACGTTATGTGTTTGAACGACGAACCGATCTGAGGCTGGATGCTGATCCCGAAACCAGCTCCAATACAGATATCATTGAGATCACCTACATACCTGAGTATGTTTATGTGTCTAGAGCTTGCGGCTATAAAAGCATATTTACAAACCTGCGGATCGAGGTGATCCAGGATGGGGATAACTGGATCCTGGGAACTGAATTTAATAATGAGGACAATACTGATAACATCACGGTAGAAAATGAGAATGCAACGCATATTAATATCTTTCATTAGCTTTCTGTTAGCCTTTCAGTGCCTTAGTTGTTATGCTCAGGTATCGCGTCCTGTAAACGACAGTATTGTCAGGGATTCGACGGTGATTAAACTGAAATACGGGCTGCGCTTAGGGACTGACATTGGAAAACTTCTCAGGACGGCCTTTGAAGAAGACTACTCTGGATTTGAGGCCATAGGCGATTTCCGACTGACCAACAAAATATATCTGGCGGGAGAGATAGGCATCGAAGAACGAACTATTTCAGATGACTTTTTAAACGTCACTGCCCAAGGCACTTATCTGAAGGTTGGTTTTGACTACAATCTATACCGTAACTGGCTGAATATGGATAACATGATATTCGCAGGATTTCGGTTAGGCGGAAGTATCTTCAATCAAACACTAAATTCCTTTACCATCTATGACATTAATAACCAATATTGGAATGATCCCGTGACCATTGACAGTCCAGTGGAATTCGATGGACTTTCCGCTGCCTGGGCCGAAATCTTATTTGGTATCAAGGCAGAGCTGGTGAACAATCTATACATGGGACTTAATATTCAGTTAAAAGGACGGGTAACCGAAGATTCCCCTGAGAATTTTGAGAACCTATGGATACCTGGTTTTAACCGTACCTTTGACAGTGGAGTCTTTGGATGGGGCTTTGGTTACACCCTGGCCTATCGCATACCGGTTTACAAGAAAGATAAGGTGATCTACGAGGAATAATGTGTTCGGGTTTGGTTCTTTTTTCGTAGTTTAGAAACTATGAATAGAGAACAGATTGCTGTACTGATAGACAACTCTTATTCCGAGTTTATTTCGTTTGTTTCTTCATCCGATAAGGACATGTGGCTCTTTGCTCCAAACCATAAATGGACCACGGGACAACACACTCTTCACTTACTGGAAAGTACCAAACCACTGAACTTTGCCTTAAGCCTTCCTGGTTTTCTTTTGAAATGGAAATACGGTACCTCCAACAGAACTTCCAGGAGCTATGAGGAAGTAGTAGAAAGATATCAAGAACGACTGGCAGACAATCAAGGTGCTGTCTTCAAAGCTTCTCAAAATATGGAAGTTCCCGTATTTAATGAGAAAAGCTATCTGCTCAATCGTTTGCAGGTTGAATACAAAAAATTACAATACAAAACATTACACATACCTGAGGTCTCTCTAGATACCTATGTGCTACCCCATCCTCTGATGGGAAAAATGCCGGTTAGGGAACTCATCATGTGGAGTGCATATCATGCGAATCACCACTTGAAGACGGTCGAAGCCTATATGGAAATGACTGCTAGGTAATAGGCAAACTGATATTTATCATAGAAAGATTCTGCAATTATTGAGACCTTACATAGGCTAATTCTATTTTTATGAAATCAAGACTATTCCTTATCGTCATTTCATTGGCTTTTTTCGCCAGTTGTGCCGTTACCCATTCGGTGATGTATGATTATGACCTTAATGCCGATTTTGATAACTACACTACTTATGTGCTCTGCAGCGACGATTTTATGGTTACCAATATGGAACATCCTAACATTGACAATGAGGAAGTACGTATTCTCATTGGAGATGCCATAGCAACAGCCATGGAAGATCTAGGGCATACCACCAATGTTTTTGAACCTCAGTTACAGGCTGGCTTCAGAATTGCCATCAAAGAAGAGACATCCAGGTTTAACAATTGTGAACACTCGGACGAATTGGAATACTGGCAAAGCTGCGAAATCCATGAAGAAACTTATGATCAGGAGACACTAATTGTCTATGTGGCGGATTTTGAGTCAAACAAAGTTCTTTGGCAAGCCTCTATTCCGTGTAATCTCAATAAATCTGATAAGAAATTAAGTGTATATGTCTCGGAGCTGGTGCTTCAATTATTTGAAACCTATCCTAAGAAGGTATTGGAAACCAGTTCCTGAACCAGGATGTTGTTGAACTGATGTCAAGTAAAACGTCATCTCTATTTTTTATTTAAAACAAGTTCCATATGCGAGGATAGTATTTAACTTGCAAACAAAGTATCTCAAAAAATGCAACCCTACCGAAGGTATCTTTTTATCGCGATCGTTTTTGTTGCCCTTGGAATTACTTTTTCTACCACGCTGGGAGATTCTTTAAATTCACTAGGGACCGTATGTATTGCTGTTGGAGGACTGTTTTTGATCATTGGTCTAAGTAAAAAGCGAAAGGAAGAGGAATAAATTGAACAACCCGACCTCTTTAGAAAAACAATCCACTCATTAAAGCCCTTCAGGAAGGTAGCTTTTTTTATTTGTATCTTATATCAAATAACTCAAAACCTGATGAAAAAAATACCGTCTCTTGCCTATACACCATATCTTCTCTCTATTGTGCTGTTATTTTGCTGCGTTTCATGTTCCAATGTCCAGAATAAGGAAACCATCAAGGTTCTTTTCCCCGCAGAATATTACGATCAAGGCTTAGACGGTCGCTTAATTCTATTGATCTCAGAACACGCGGATACGGAACCCCGTTTTCAACTTAGAGATGATACCAAAACCTGTCAGGCATTTGGCATGGATGTGAATGACTGGAACCCAGAACAGATCTTAGAATTTGACATGGACGCCTTTGGATACCCTGTTCACAATTTCAATGATCTGCCTTCAGGAGAGTTTTTTGTACAGGCTGTTTTTCACAAGTATGAAACCTTTAAGCGATCTGACGGTCACATTGTCAAGTTACCTATGGACAGAGGTGAAGGACAGCAATGGAACCGTGCGCCTGGTAATCTTTATTCAACTCCTCAGAAAGTGCTTATAAAAGAGGGGGAGTTTTCACCTTCACAGATCCATCTTGACCAGAAAATACCTCCGATTCCAGAACCAGAAGATACGGAATATGTAAAGCACATTAAGATCAGAAGTAAGCTCTTAAGTGAATTCTGGGGAAGGGATATGTACTTGGGAGCTCATGTCCTTCTTCCTAAAGGCTGGGCTTCTCATACCGATGTAAAATACCCGCTAGCCATTATGCATGGACATTTCCCAAGTGATTTCGGTGGATTCAGAACCTCCCCTCCAGATCCGGACCTTGAACCGGATTATAGCGAGCGATTTAAGGTAGAAGGTTATAACCGTATTGTTCAACAAGAGGCTTATGACTTTTATAAAACCTGGATTGGTCCCGATTTTCCAAGGGTCATCGCCATTAAAATACAGCACCCCACGCCCTACTACGATGATTCGTACGCGGTGAACAGTGCCGCACAAGGACCCTACGGAGATGCGATAACCTATGAACTTATTCCCTACATAGAGGAACAGTTCAGAGGGATTGGAGAGGGCTGGTCGCGCTTTGTCTATGGCGGAAGTACGGGAGGATGGGAGTCTTTGGCCGTGCAGGTGAAGTATCCCAAAGAATACGGCATGTGCTTTGCTGCCTGTCCAGACCCAATCGATTTCAGAGCCTACTGCCTGGTTAATATCTATGAAGACGAGAACGCTTACTTCAAAGAGGGGACCTTTAAAAAAACTCTGGTGGCAGGCCACAGAGACTATTTGGGTAACGTGGATGCCACCTTAAGAGATATGAACTATAGAGAGTTGGTCTTAGGCTCTAAAGGGCGGTCCGGACAGCAGTGGGATATCTGGGAGGCCACCTACTCCCCTATTGACAAAGAGGGCTATCCTCGACGTATTTGGGACCGTTTAACGGGGGAAATAGATAAAGAGGTCGCCAATTACTGGAAAGAGAATTACGATCTGGCTTATATTTTAAAGCGAGATTGGGGTAAATATGGGACAGACTGGGCACACAAGATTCATTTGTATTGTGGGGATATGGATAACTATTATCTCAATAATGCTGTTTACCTCGCAGAAGAGATCCTGTCTGAAACGACTGAACCATTTTATAACGGTGAGGTAGATTACGGAGATCGGGCCGAACACTGCTGGAATGGTGACCACGACAATGGAAACCACATAAGTCGATTACGCTACCATCGCATGTTCATAAGAAAATATGTGGAAAAAGTGCATCTTGTTGCTCCTGAAGGGGCAGACCTGAACAGTTGGCGATACTGATTTTTCAGTTATTTTTATTCTTTTTGGCCTTTTTACTACCTTCATACATCTCGTACATGACAAACCTCGATTCAAGCTTAGCGTTGTATAGTTTGATCTTTTTTGAGGGTCTTAATCCCACGTGCTTAAGGGCCTCCAGATTAGAAGTAATAAACCAGGCATTGGTACCGGGATACCCATGCTTTAATGTGGTTCCCACATTTTCGTAGAACTCCTTTAGGTTCAGTAGCTCCAATCGTTCTCCATAAGGTGGATTAAACACCATGGTGAGTTTACCTTCTGTGGTCTTTTCAGTTTTAAAAAAGTCTTCGTGCTTGATGGAAATGAAGTCTTCCAGATGCGCATTTTTAACATTGGCCTTTGCCTTACGCACCGCAGAAGGTGATTTATCGTATCCAATGATCTGGTGGTGAAATTCTCTGGTTTTCTTCAGCAGAGATTCCTCGATGGTTTCAAAAAGGTCAACATCCCAATCCTGCCAGCGTTCAAAAGCAAATTCCTTGCGCATGAGATTCGGCGGAATATTACAAGCAATCATAGCTGCTTCAGCCAGAATTGTTCCGCTACCACACATCGGATCCATAAAATCGGTTTGACCCTCCCAGCCTGTTAGCATAATCATACCAGCCGCAAGCACCTCATTAATAGGGGCAATATTAGTCGCTGTCTTGTAACCGCGCTGATGTAAGGATCGTCCCGAAGAATCCAGAGACAAGGTGCAACGTTTACGATCGATGTGCACATGTATCCTCAGGTCCGGAAATTTAAGATCTACATTCGGTCTCACACCTTCAAGTTCTCGATAACGGTCCACAATGGCATCTTTTACTTTGAGTGCCACATACTTGGAATGGGTTAAAACCTTTGAATGTACAGTTGCGTCAATTGCAAGTGTCCCCTCAGGTTTCAGGTATTGCTCCCATTCAAAACGCTTTACCCTGTTATAGAGATCCTGTTCATTGACAATCTGAAAAGAGGTTATTGGTTTTAGAATCTTTATGGCAGTACGCAAACCCAGATTAGCTTTATACATAAATCCTTTATCCCCTTCAAACGATACACTCCTTATTCCTTCCTTTACATTAATGGCTCCCAGATTTCGCAACTCACGCGCTAGGAGGGGTTCAAAACCATGTAAGGTTTTGGCAAGCATACTAAAATTATTCTCCATGTCTTCAGTCTATGTGGTTGTAAAAATAATTTATTTTTGTGGCCAAAAGGTCTCTGATTATAATCATGAGCACAATTAGTTCATCTGTATGACGTATTCTCCCAAAAAGCAGTGGTACACTTCCTGGTTTGACACGCCTTATTATCACATACTATACAAGGATAGGGATTATGCCGAAGCACAAATTTTTATGGACAATCTAACCAATTACCTGAACATCCCGGAGGATGGATCGATACTTGACCTGGCATGCGGAAGAGGAAGACATGCCATCTATCTGAATAAATTGGGTTATCGGGTGACCGGCATAGACCTGTCTGAACAAAATATTGCTCATGCTAAACAATATGAGAAAAAGGATTTGACATTTGAGGTGCACGACATGAGCACTCCGTTTCCTGGTGTTTTTGACGCGGTCTTTAACCTGTTTACCAGTTTTGGCTATTTTGAAGATGACTCTGCTAATTTAAAAACCATTAAGTCCATAAAGCAGGAATTGAATCCTGCCGGTTTTGGAGTGATCGATTTTATGAATGTGCCTTTTGTCACTGATCATCTGGTGCCTCAAAACTCAAAAAGAGTTGAAGGGATCGATTTTAATTTGAAACGACATGTTGAGGATGGTTACATCATAAAGAACATCTCATTTAGCCATCAGGGAAAGGACTTTGAATTTGCTGAACGTGTCAAAGCCTTTACGCTTAGCGATTTTGAACAGTTATTCCAGGATGCAGGAGTATACCTTCTGGACGTGTTTGGAGATTATCATTTAGGAAGGTATCACCCGCAGAACTCTCAACGCCTAATCATGATTTTTAAATAATTAGAGGCTTATGGAATTCTTACTTCCTTTTATCGGAGTTATTGCAGGGGCGGGCATTGCTCTCTTAATCAACGATCATAGATCATCAGGCATTAAATTACTGTTGGCCTTTAGTGGCGCGTTTCTTATGGCCCTCAGTTTATTTGACCTACTGCCAGAAGTATACGAGCACCTCAGCCCCAAACGAACAGGCCTTTTGATCATGCTGGGGATCTTACTACAAATCATCCTTGAATTCTTTTCGAAAGGGGCAGAACACGGGCACGTACACATGAAATCATCAAATAAACGCTTACCTGTACTATTATTTGCCAGTTTAGCCTTGCACAGCTTTTTGGAAGGCTTTCCGCTGCAAGCCCACCAAACACTTATTTTTGGTGTGCTTATTCATAAAATTCCAATTGCTTTACTTTTAACGTCCTACCTTCTACAGAGCGGGTATACAAGACCTTACATCACCGGATTTATATTGTTATTTGCAATAATGACTCCTCTCGGGACCTGGGTAAGTATCTTACTGCCCATGAGTGAGAATTTGGTCTACAGTATCAACGCTCTGATTGTTGGTATCTTCCTGCATATTTCTTCAACAATTATTTTTGAATCGGGAGAGGGGCACAAATTTAACCTTACGAAACTGGTGGCCATTGTCTCAGGAGTAGCAGTAGCCTTTTTATTATAAATGTTTAGCAAGGAGGAAAGCAGGTTACTAAGGCAGGAATTCTGGACCAGCTTCGGGAAGTCCTTTCCCAGAAAATGGATCCTTTACAACACCAAGATAAAAGGCTTGGCTTTTAAATTTCATTTTGATACCAAGAATGCTCTTGTGGCACTGGACCTTGAAGATGATCTGGAGAACAGGATCTATTGCTGGGAGAAACTTGAGACTCTTAAAGGGATTCTGACGAATGAATATTTACCCGGGGCCATATTCGATGAGGTGCATCATCTGGAAAACGGAAAAGAAATTTCAAGAATTTATGTGCCTCTGACGGCAAAGGTGTCGATCCATAACAAAAATACCTGGCAGGTAGTGATGGTATTCTTTAATGACACCATGTCTCGATTTGAAGCCTTTTTTAATGAATATAGGGCAATCATTCAACCATAAATTATGTCCAGAATTCAATTTATGATTTACAACCTCCTATTAGTTGCGCTTACCGCTTGTAAAAAACCAGCGAAGAAGCATTCAAATGTCTTAAATGACAGCACCGCCATTGCCGTAGGCGCTATGAAAGATGTCATGCGGAAGTGTTGAACTTGGCAGTAAGATAGCTATTGATTAGTTAGAGCCTGGTACTGGATGATTTGGTTTGGGACCTCTCACTGTACTTCGGAATGAAATTATGCTCAATGATGAAGAATTTAAAGTTATTGGATTTTTCTCAAGACAACATCAAGGCATTTTTACACATCACGATTCCTTTATACACATGCATCTCATCAATGCTGAACGCACTTATATGGACATTTAGATACAGTGAAATTTCGGAAACTGAAGATAGAACTTCCAAATAGTTTATTTCAATTTTTGAATTGAAAATATATTGATTTTATTGTAAGCTTAATATGATACGCTCTACGAAGACCAATGACGAGTACGTCTTACTTTATATGAATTTCTGAACACTCGACATAAGCTCATCAATGAGGTGTCTAACGCAATTATATTATTGTGTTTTGGAAATGCATCGTACCTTAGGGTATTGTGCAGTGTTCAATTCATATTAAACTATTTATAAATAAGGCCTTTCAAAAATGACTAAGAGCAAATGTATTGGAATCACCGGAGGTAGCGGACATCTTGGCACCGGACTGATACTTAAATGTCTGGAGGAAGGATTCGAGGTAAAGGCCCTGTTTCTTAATACCCCTCCTGTGATTGAGCACCCACGACTCACATGGGTTGATGGCGATATAAATGATCTGAAGCAGCTTAAAAAGAACTTTAAAAAAGTAGATCTTATCGTTCATTGTGCAGCCATAATATCCGTTGGGGAGTATTCTAAAACCCTGGTGCATCGAGTAAATATTGATGGAACAAAGGCGATTATTACCCTATGCAAATTCATAAAAGCTCAACTGATCTACATCAGCTCTTCCACGGCCATTTCTGAGCCTTCAAATGGTCAACCATTTAATGAGGAAGGCCCCTACCGCAGATCGGAGGATTTTTTCTATGGTTATACCAAAGGAATAAGCGAAAAAGCGGTCCTCAAAGCTGTTAAAGAAGATGGTTTGGAAGCCTTTATCTTACGACCGAGCTCCATTGTTGGTGCTCCCGATTATCGACCATCTCTATTTGGCAAAGCTTTAATAGAAATGAGCCAAGGCAAGTTACCTGTCCTTTCCACGGGAGGACATCATGTGGTAGACCTCAGAGACCTCTGTCAAACCATAGTCAATAGTTTTGAACTTGGAAAAACGGGTCAGATCTACCTGCTGGGTGGCCCCTACATCAGTATCAGCAGACTTGCAAAACTATGCCGCCCTAAGGGTATTTTTATTACTCTTCCGGCAGAATTATTGATATTATTCGCACCATTGATTGAAGGCTTATCCCGCACTTTTGGTCTTAATACTGCGCTTTCTAAAACAAGTCTGAAGTTATTAAAACAAGCCTCTGAACAGATAGATTGTTCAAAAGCTCAAAAAGAATTAGGTCATACTAATCGTCCCATAGAAGAAACTGTTACTGATTTCCTGAATTGGTCCAGAGGTCAAAATCCATGATATCCATAAACTTCTTTTACATAATTTGTTATGTCTGGCTCGGCCTTGCCGGAATAACATTTATAGCACTCCAGTTAGTCACCGCACCTTATGGCAGGCATGTTAAAAAAGGCTGGGGCGCTCTCATACCAAATCAACTTGGATGGTTTTTAATGGAACTGCCCGCATTTACGATCATGTTCTTCTGCTGGATATGGTCCGAGTCCAGTAATTATGCTCAATTGCTCTTTGGTATTTGGAGCATGCATTATTTCTTTAGAACATTTGTATTTCCTTTTCGAATCAAAACAAAAGGTAAACAAATGCCCATATACATCATGTGGTCTGCGGTATTTTTCAATATTATCAATGCAGGAATTAACGGGTACTATCTGTCGGTTCTGGAGCACTATTCATCGGATGACTTCTACAGTTGGAAGTTTTACCTTGGGGCCTTCCTTTTTATAACAGGCTTTTTGGGCAACCAGATCAGTGATACGATTCTTATCCGTTTGCGTACGGATAGAGATCAGTCTTATAAAATACCTCAGGGTTTTTTATTTAAGTATGTCTCCTGCCCTAATCATTTCTGTGAAATTGTGGAGTGGGCCGGGTTTGCCATTATGGCCTGGAATTTACCAGCACTTTGTTTTCTGGCCTGGACCCTTGCCAATTTATTACCACGAGCAATGAAGCATCATCAATGGTACCTCAACCAATTTCCGGATTATCCTAAAGATAGAAAAAGCATCATCCCTTTTGTTTTGTAGCTTCACCAAAATATAACGATATTTAGTCCATTAATTCAGGTGGGTCTTATGAGTAATAAGGTAGATACATTTGCAGAAAATATTGTGAAATATAAATGGCCGTTACTCTTGATAACCGGCATTATCACGGTTTTTTTTGGGCTTCAACTTCCTAAGTTAAGCATCAATTCAGACATCTTAAAATCACTACCAGACGACGACCCACATGCACGGCTATTAAAGGATATAGGGATCAACTTTGGAGGTAATAATATCGGCCTACTCATCCTTAAAACAGACAATATATACAACACTGAAGTACTTACCCATATTGCCACGATAACGGATAGTCTCGCTACCATTGAAGACATTATTTCAGTATCGAGCATCAGCAACATTATTAATATCGAGGGAAATGACTACGGAATTGAAGTAGGTAAGCTCATAGATCCTTATGCATTGCCTGACACTCAGGAAGCCTTTGATGATTTGCGCAAGCGTATTAGGAGTAACAAACTCTACAAAGACGCCATTGTATCAAAGGATGAAACTTCAGCCTTGATTTTGTTTTACCTCAGTGAAGATGCTAATGTAAAAGACGTCGCCGCAGCGGTTATTGAAAAGACCGAGCAACTAAATCTTCCTGAAGACCTATATTTCGCAGGTTCACCCATGCTGGTCAGTTATATTTCAGACCTCATGAAAAAGGATCTGGTACGACTATTACCATTGGCCTTTTTAGTCATTGCACTCGTACTTTTTCTCAGTTTTAGATCCTGGATGGGAGTAGTTCTGCCCCTGGGCACCGCAATCATCGCTATTGTCTGGACACTAGGCAGTATTGCCTGGCTAGGCTACAACATGTCTATGATATCAAATAACATCCCAATTATTTTATTGGCTGTTGGCAGTGCTTATACAATTCATGTAATCAATAAGATTCTATTGGAGACCGACCAGCAAAAAAGCAAACGCATAAGTAAAGGTTTAGCCAGTGTTACTACTGCCGTGGTACTGGCTGGTATTACGACGGCCATTGGATTTATATCCTTCATTTTTGGAGCCTATTTAGAAATGATCGTTGAGTTTGGGATTTTCACAGCTTTAGGAACACTGTATTCATGTATTCTCGCCCTGACTTTCGCTCCTGCAATTATGTCAATTGGCACAAGACACAGCAGGAAATCTTCGTCTTACACAAAATTTCGGATAGCAGATACCATTGCCAGCCAACTGGTACAAATGACCTTAAAGAGACCCAAACGGATTATTGGGGTTTGGTTAGTCCTTATTGCTGTTGGGATTGCGGGTATTTTTAAAATTGATCGAAGTGTGAATATTCAGGAATATTTTAAAGAAGGGAATCCTGCACGAACTGCAGAACAAATTATGATGGATAAGTTTGGAGGTACCAAACCTGTTTTTATGCGTTTCAAAGGTGATATTTTAAACCCACAACTACTTCAGAAAATGAAGGAAGCCTCTGAATACATGGAACAAAGCCCAGATATTAATTCTACGCTTTCGGTTGCGGATCTTATAGCGGAACTGAACTTTGCTATTACGGGTGAACGCAGTATCCCTGAAGATCCGGAGCAAATTCAGCAACTTTGGTTTCTTCTGGATGGAAATGAAACCCTGGAGCGACTTGTTAGTCCGGACCTGAATCAGGCTATTATCATTTCTAAATTTAAATCCCCGGATAACCAGTCTAAACTAGAGTTCTCGGACTATATGAATGATTTCATCTCTCAACAAAGGTCCGAAACCATTGATATTGAAATAACGGGAATGCCGTTTGTAGATGTGGTCATGGATAAAAGCTTAATTAACAGTCAGATAGGCTCTATTTTGATTGCCTTGTTGTTTGTGGTCATAGTCATAGGGCTGGTATTGAAATCCTTTAAGTACGGTATTTTATCTACAATGCCTATCGTAGCGGCAATCTCTCTTCTATTTGGTATCATGGGTCTGACAGGGATCTCCTTAAATATAGGAACTGTTTTGGTAGCGAGTGTGGCCTTGGGCATAGGAATTGATTATTCCATCCATATCATCGCACAATTCAACAAGCAATTAAAAATTCACAGCAATTTAAATCAAGCGATTTATGAAAGTGTTGCTACCAGCGGAAAAGCGATTATCATTAATTGTCTTTCTGTGTCCTTAGGATTTTTGGTATTGATTTTTTCTGAAATGGTGCCATTATTGTATTTTGGAGTGTTGATTGCGGTAAGTATGATCAGTTCAGGTCTTGGAGCCCTGACCTTATTACCCGCTGTACTTTTAATAATTAATAAGGAAAATAATGAATAAGATTACTCTTGTAGCTTCACTTATACTAGCAGGTCTGTTCTTTCAGGTGCATGGCCAGAATCCCCAGGAAGTGCTTAAAAAAATGGATGATTTGATGTCTGCGCCGATAGACCGAGTGGCTACTGTACAAATGACTGTGACTAATAAAAGAGGGGAATCTAAAACAAGAGAGGCTGAGTTAAAACAAATGGGGGCGGGTTACCGTCTTTACCGGTACACCAAACCAGAAAATAAAGCAGGTATAGCCACACTATCCTTACCAGATGGCAAAATGTGGCTGTACATGCCAGCGTTTGGTAAAGCCATAAAAATTACTTTATTAAGTAAAAGCCAAGCCTTTACAGGAACAGACTTTTCATATGAGGACATGAGCGGGATCCCTTATAGCGACCGTTATACAGCAAATTTTGAAAACTCGCAAAATGAAAAGGAATTACTGCTCAACCTGAGCCCAAAATCCAAACAAACAGAATATTCGCGCATTTTATTAGCTTTGAACAAGCAGTATGGATATCCCACACAAATGGCCTTTTACGATCAAAATGGTGCCTATATTAAAAAAGCAGATTACAACTACACTAAACAGGGTGGTTATTGGTATGCCAAAGAAGTAGTTATGACAGATCTTCGAAAAGATCATTCTACGGCCATTGAGATTATGAATATCCGTTTTGACACCGGCTTATCTGAAAAAGACTTTACAATTGACGTCTTAAAAACACCATCTGAAAGCGACTAGTTGTTGAGGAATTCATACCTCTTATCTTTATATTTTTGTTTTAAAAGCTCGGTCTTCACCGAACGCATGGTTTCAAAGGGCGATTCATCTGCAAATAAATTGGAAAGCCACCCGGGAATGCCTTTACCTGGATTGACATGCATCTCAAAAACAAGAGATAAATCACCTTCAGGTAGCACAGTAGCTTCCCAGTACCCTTCACCGGTGAGCAGCATCAAATCTTCATATTCATAAGAAGCATCATTTAAAAGTTGAATATCGATGCGCAATTGCTTGTCATTAGCGTCCCATTTAAAAAGATTTCTGTAAATACCGTATCTGTTGCTGTATGGAAAGGGAGCTTTTGCTTCCGCAAAATAAACTTGCAGGGTATCTCCATGTCGTTCCAATAGTTCTGTTCGTTTCAACTTATAACCCCAGTTTTCAAGGCCATCAACATCTAAAATCAAGGCGACAAACGATGAAAGATCTGCCTTTATAACAGCTGTCGATTTAAAGGCCTTAAAGTCTGAACCCTCTACTTTTTTTGTGTATACGGTAATTCCTTCATCATTCTTAACCTCTTTCCATTCTGCTTGCCCGTTTAATTGCAAAATCACTGCAAAGTTGGCGAGGAGCAGACAAAGAAGTTTCATTATCGGGGTGTTAAACCACCTGAATGTGCTCTGGAATCTCATATCCAAGCGCCTCCATAGTTGGTTGGAGGTGCTCCAAAAGTAATTCCATTTGAGATTTTGAGATGACATGTTTGTTCTTTTTGTAGGACCTCATTTGATCGATATAGGATTGGAACTTAGGTTTCGCTGTACTATATCCTTCAATATTTAAATCCTTGTAAATGGATTCAATACTAGACAAAGGATTTTTCTCTAAGTTCTCAAAGGACACTTCTGCATACTGCTCCTCAGGGATAAGGTCCTTTTGACTAAAAAAGTCAACCATAATGGACATATACAAATCAATGATGCTTTGCTGGCGCTCCCTCTTTGAAATAGCTTGTAATTGTAAATGAGGCATCATGTTTTTAAAAAAATTATCCGTAGAGAGGAAGACCTCAAGAGGATTACGATGAATAAAAATAAATTTTGCCTTTGGAAAGCTCTTCAAAAGATATTTGATCCGACCTGTATGACTTGGATTTTTGGAAAGATAAACCCGTTTACCCGTATTTTTTAATGATTTTGAAATTAACAGTTCATAGTCCTGAGTCCATTGGTTAATTAGTTCTGAACTGGCGTTTTTAAACCGAATACTCCTTTCATAAATACGTCTTATATCCTTGGGAAACATCCAGAAATAATAAAAGCATAAGGGAGTTTTAGCACCCAAGGCAAACTCTTCTTCCTGGGGGAGTTGCATCCCCAGTCGTACATTATCTCCAGCACGCTTCCCTGGTACGAGCAATCGTGCAAAACCTTCAAAGAGGAAATAACCAAGGCGATTAAATAAGGTATCAGGAAACACACTTTGATAGGTTGTTGTATAACCCATTTGGGGATCCTGAGCCATCAAATTGTGCAAATGCGTGGTACCACTGCGCCAGTGACCGATAATGAAAATAATTTCCGTTCCTTCCTTAAGTTGCTTATACCTGGGGTTGATAAAAAGACGCTCATAAGTCCGGAAAGGCCAATTGATCAGATTAATTAAAAGCGTTAAAAAAAAGCGAGGCCCATACCTCAAATCAATTTTAAAGTGACGCAGCAAAAACCAAAGTACATTTATTGAATACCCTACTGCCGGTGGCATCAGCACCCCTTTTTTGCTCACTTTTTGAGTCGATTTCATACACCTTTACAGGAGACATTAATACCATTATTAGGGTCTCCCATGCCCTATATGAGATAGCACATTTAAGATACCAATGTGTAAGGTTTAATCATCCTTTTTTTTGTTTTTTTTGTCGAAAGTATAGGCATAGCCCAATGAAAACACAAGACTTCCCATATGTACATCCCCATAGGTATCTGTGTCCTTTTGAAGTGGAATTAATCCATAGCTCCCCCGGATATCCGCAATGATCTCATGCTTGGAATTAAGGGCATAGGAAGCCCCAACTCCCAGCATGAACCCAAAGTCCATATCTGAGATATCATCATTGATGTCGTTGTCAGTATTAAAATCTTGTGCTGGAAGGTCAACTAAAATCCAGTCCTGGGGTGGGTCTTGAGGATTGGCAGGAATTTGTACAGGAACGGTTCCATTTGCGTCATAAAACAGTTGACTGGTACCAGAAGTTTGCTGCGTTGGGTTGATAATGAAGTCAGCATAAACCCCACCATTTACATAAACACCCCATTTACTGCCAAGATGCCATTCGTATTTGGCCAGAATAGGAACCGTGATATAGGAGAACACAGCCGTATTTTCGAAACTAGCATAAACCGTTTGGCCTTGAGTAATAGCACTAAGAGCCGGATCTAATAAACTGTTTGGTATCGGTTGTAAACCATCGCGCTCTCCCCCTTTTCTGGCAAAGGCCACCTCAAATTTTAATGAGAAGTTTTCCGTTATACCATAATCTAGAAATACACCCCCATCGAATCCGGCAACGGAATTAAAACCTGAGCTAAATATATTATTATCACGGCTTTCTAAATCGGGAAGCCCGACTCCGAGGCGTACACCAAATTTTGTATCCTGAGCAAAAAGCCCTGAGCCCCAAAGGGTACAGCATATGAAAAGTAAAAAGATCTTTGTGTTTTTCATTGAATTAAGTTTTAAAGTTAGTTATGTAATGATGAATTCTTTTTTGATTTAGGAATCGGCAAAAATCGCCGTACTCTCAACTGGTAGTCCTTATAACTTGGATATTTACCCGCACTAATTTCTTCACTAAATTCCGAGCTACCCTGAAAGAGCACTACCAACAATAAACAACCGGAGATGCTCCAATTCAACCATTGAGACGAAGCAGCTACACTAAACAGGTAAAAGCTGATCCAAATCCCTTGTTCTGCAAAGTAATTGGGGTGCCTAGAAAAGGCCCATAAACCTTTATCAAGGAAGCCCTTTTTATAATCTCCTGTCAAGGGCTGCTGTTCTTTGAGCATCCGATGCTTTTTGCTCTGATAATTCCAATGCTGGTTATCGGCAATCGTCTCAAACACGATGAAAAAAAGCATCAAAATAGTGGCCACAATATCTAATGTCCCCAGCGGAGTATCATTAAATTGAAGCGCTACAAGTATGGGAAGTGTAAACAATAATATTAAGATATTTTGATACCCGGAGATAAAAAACAGGTTAAACAAAGTCCATTTCCACCTGGGTTGAAACTCCTTTTTATCTCTAAGAATTTGCCATCGATAGTCTTCCTTTCCTTCCCAAAATTTGATGGAAAAAGCCCCGTGTCTCGAAAAATTGTAGGTTAATCGAAAGCCCCAGATCGCTACCAGTAGGGTCATTAGGACCAATCGTGGAGAATAGTCACCATAGTCCGCTACGATCCATGCATAAACGATGGGAATAAGGCTCCAAAGCTTATCAACTTGAGAATTGTTGCCGGTAAGTTCCCCGACAATAAAACAGTACAGAATAACACCAATATTTACATAAACGACCGATTTTAATGCTAAATACTCCCTTTCGTCAAGCGGAGTTCCGAAGTAGTAAGTAAAAACGGGGACTATAAGAAGTGTGGTAATGAGTAGCGCAGCTATTTTTAAAATATTCATGGATTATTTGGTCGGTTCGATGCTGATTAAACACATAAGTTGGGAATCGATAAAAAACATTATTTACTGAGGTCTAAAAACTTATACCCAAATATACTTATCGTCCTATTCATAAACATTTAATTTTCATGTTAAATACGCTCCCTCTATTAAGGGTCAATATACTATTTTTTTCTATTTGACACGGTAAGTCAATTGTTAGCTTTGGATTTATAACATAAAACAACGAAAGTTTCAACTTTATGAAGTGTTCTTATTGTTTTTTTGGTCCGGTCTTTGTTCACTGGTTCAAGAATACTAAAATTATCAGTCATGTACACATTCAAAAACATTCATGGGATCCTCCTTTTGATGATCTTGATCCTATCAACACATCAGAGTTTTTCACAGACAAAAAATTTTATCGATCAACCTTTTCTTGAAACCACCGCCAGTTCAGATACACTGGTTATTCCTGACCGTATTTTTATTAGAATTTTATTGAAAGAATCAGATAGTAAAAACAATACATCAGTTGAAGAATTGGAGAACCGCCTGATTCAAGTGCTTGATCAACTCAAAATAGATAGGTCACAACAGTTGAGTCTTATCGATGCATCGACAGAATTTCAAGGTTATTTCCTGAAAGGGAAAACTATTGAAAAACAAAAAGCCTATCAATTGCTCATTTATGATGGAACCATGCTCGGAAAATTACTGATGGCATTAGAGGGGGTCGAAATTTCGAATGTGGCACTGGAGAAACTGGAATACTCTGATATGGATTCCCTCAAACTCCTCTTGAAATCAAGAGCCGTAAAAAAAGCACTGAAACAGGCCAAATCATTAGTGAAACCTCTTGGACAGCATATTGGAACTGCGCTGTATATTTCAGATCGAAATAAAGTATACCAGCGGCACAAGAATTTCAGTTTGGCAAATGAAATGGATGCATTAGGAGGCTCAGATGATAACTACCTGCCCATCGAGGTAGATTTTAGTAAGATAGCTGTGCGCATGGATGTAGAGGTGAAATTTAAAATTGAATAGCTCAAGCTGTTCTATTTTTTTTTATCTTCAACCAGATGTATCACGTTCTTGAGATACTAATTTGAAAGAGCTCACCAGAAGGATAGGCGCATGAGACATCCATTATTAATTACACGACAGCATGATAATTTGGATGTTCCATATGACAATTGAAAAACAATAATATTTACAGATGAAAAAAACTATTAGAATAGTTATCGTTGTACTATTGATCATCTTTGGGTTGTTTAAATTTACTGAATGGTATCTGGAATGGCGCTTTGAAAAGCTTATAAACAAGAATCCCGACAGAGCCTACAATATCACCTACAACAATTTTGACCTGCACACCTTCTTTAAAGGGATCACCCTTGACAAAGTTGAGATTTCCCCTCTAAATAAAACAAAAGGCACCCTCATCAATGGCAAGGTGGACTATGCTGAATTAAATGGATTTGTCTGGACAAAGTTTTTGTTTGCTAATAGTGTAAAAGTGAATGAGCTACAGTTTGTTTCACCGGAATTTGAAATTAACATTGTGGCAGATTCCACAACAAAAGAGAAAAGCGAAGAGAATTCTCTGCAAAATCTTTTCAGTGATATCCTCTCACGTGCAGATCTGGATGATTTTCAGATCAGTGAAGGAACAATAACCATCACTGAGAATGACAGTATTTTAAAAGGTCAAGTGCACAATATTAACATCAGTGCCACTGAAATTGAAACCGATTCTGTAAAGTTAACCCACATCATCCCGTTTCAGCTCGGTAATCTTGAGGTTGAGCTCGACAGTATGTCCTACCAGCTCAACGACTATACCAAAGCGAAATTGGGAACTTTTAACTACAGTATAGCCGATAATAGTATCCTTGTTAAGGATGTTTCACTGCTTTACGATAAGGACTGGGTTGATATAAGTAAGGAGCGTGGACTTCAGGATGATGTAATTGAATTCAAATTAGGAACATTGAAAATTTCAGGAATGAGCTTTTCCAGTGGCTTCTGGTCGCAACTCGATATAAAAGCCCGGAAAATGGAAATAGACAGCCTGTCATTGGGTTTGAGGCGAAATAAAAACCTGCAACGACCTCCTGATGTAGAAAAGCCATTGTTTAAAGGTTTGGTAGACAAAATACCAAACAAAGTTGATCTCGACTCCATTATCATAAGAAATAGCGCGATAGGCTACGGGGAATTAAGTGTTCATAAACAACATACGGGAGTCATAGAAATTAATGAGATCGACGGCTTTATCACCCAGTTTACCACGTTTCCTGAGCAGCAAAGGAATTACGGTTCGTTCGAAGCTCACTTCAACTCTAAATTAAATGGTGCAGGCACCATGGGTGTTCATTTTAGTATACCCTATGAAAAGGAGGCCTTTAGTCTTCATACCACATTAGGCCCAATGAATATGACCGAATTAAATTCCAGTCTCGTTCCATTACTGGGTGTTGAATTTAAAGAGGGTTCTTTGCATGGACTGGACTTTAGGATGGAGGCCGGGTACTATCAGTCGCAAAATCACCTTGCCATGGATTATGAGAACTTCCATCTGACAATATACAAAGAGGCAGATGATGGCTCTCAGCACAAACAAGGGTTTCTGAGCGCTATAGCGAATACAGCCATCAGGCACCATAATTTGCCGGAAGACAAACATTACATCCAGGCATATTATGAAACGCCCAGAAATATCTACAGGTCACTATTTCAGCATATTGTAGCCGGGGTGCTGGATGGAGCCAAACACATAGTTCCGGGAAAAGGTGTGCAGTCTCTCATCAATAAAGACAGCAAAAAGAAAAAGAAGAAATAATTTCCTATACCACATATGAATAGATCATGATGAAGTGTGAGAAGGCACCCCCCATAACAAAAACATGCCATATCACATGATGGAAGGGCATTTTTTGAAATGCATAAAAGACTATTCCTACAGTATAAAACAATCCACCAGCAAACAGCCAAAATACTCCGTTAGTGCCTAAAAACTCGGATACATTTGTAAAGTCAAACACAATCAGCCAACCCATAACCAGGTAAAGCAAAGTTGAAAAAACTTCGAACTTGCCCGTAAAAAATAATTTCAATACCATCCCAAGACCAGCAATACCCCATACCAGGGCAAAGAGTAACCATCCACGTGAATCCAGTAACCCCAACAACAAAACTGGTGTATAGGTACCGGCAATGAGCAAATAGATGCTGATGTGATCCACAATTCGGAAATAGTGTTTCTGTTTTTCGTCTCTGGAATAGTGATACAGGGTTGAAGCTGTAAAGAGAATAATGATCGACGCACCATAGATGACTGAACTTGACACTCTGTATGGCTGATCCGGGTTGGTTTTGAGCAAAAGCAATACCGTTCCAATGATACCGAGAAGGGCAGCAATACCATGAGTTAAGGTATTCCAACGCTCTTCTACTGAAGTTTGATTGCGCATCAGTCTGTTGATTTTAAATGAGTGACGGCCCACTTATCAGAGGCATCATAAAAATTAATCTCGAATGCGGGGTTTTGTCGCTCAAGGATTTGATTCTGAAAGGCTCGCAATAAAATATCTTCAATGAGATAATCTTCCTCAACGTTCAGCGGGTCATAGGTCACCTTAAGCGATAAATCAAAAACAGCGGCTGTATTGTTGTACCAGAAGGCCTTCCAACCGTTCCGCAGTTCTTTAATCAGGTCAAAAGCTGTCTCACCTGTTTGTCTGTATATAAGTTTCAAAAGTATACGGCCTTCACTTTTGGTCAGTTTTTTTAATTCTGCGGAAAACTCACTTTCAATATATTTTTGAACGCGTTTAGCATACCTTCTTTTATCGGATTTTTTTTCAATGGCTGTCAAGCGCTTTTTGAGTGTCACAAAACGTTCTGCTGCAAGCTTTGCATAAGGGTAAACCTTGTGGGTGCGCCTCCTCAAGATTAGGTATCGCCTTCTCTCCTGGTTGTTTTCAAAGGACAACCTGGGGAGAACAATCACCTCTCTCAGCTCTATGGAAGAACGTGGTACGGAGTCTCCTTCTATAAGGTATATGGTCTCTGTACTATCTTTCTTTACAGGAACTACCTGGGCCTTTGAAAAAGGGCTGAAGCATATAAAAAGTAGCACAATAAATGGCATGTATTTCTGCCTAGTCATCCGCATAAAAGCCTCTCAATTTTGCCGTCTTAAAATTAAGAATTAATAACTCCTTAAACCTTAAAATCGTGCGAATATTGTTAATTTAGACAAAAATTAAAGACCTATGCCTAACGATAGTATACTGAACGATTCCTCACTCAAATTTTTAGAACATTATTTAAATAATGCTGCTCCAACTGGTTATGAATGGGACGGCCAAAAGCTTTGGATGAACTACTTAAAACCTTATGTAGATACCTTTATTACAGATACCTATGGCAGTGCTGTTGCTGTGATCAATCCCGAAGCTCAGTATAAAGTAGTCATCGAAGGTCATGCCGATGAGATCTCATGGTACGTCAACTATATTTCAGATAATGGGCTCATCTATGTTATCAGAAATGGAGGGAGTGATCACCAGATAGCACCTAGTAAAGTAGTGAACATCCACACCAAGAATGGCATAGTCAAAGGTGTCTTTGGTTGGCCCGCCATTCACACAAGAGATCGGGCAAAAGAAGAAGCTCCAAAGCTGGAAAATATCTGCATTGATATTGGGGCGAAAGACAAGGAAGAAGTGGAACAAATGGGAGTTCATGTAGGCTGTGTAATCACCTACCCCGATGAATTTCACATCCTTAACAAAAACAAATTTGTGTGCAGAGCCCTGGATAACAGAATGGGAGGATTTATGATCGCCGAAGTGGCTCGCTTACTTCATGAAAACGGGGTAAAACTACCCTTTGGGTTGTACATTACCAATTCGGTGCAGGAAGAGATTGGTTTGCGAGGAGCGGAGATGATCACCGAAACCATTCAACCCAATGTGGCAATTGTTACCGACGTAACCCACGATACTACCACTCCAATGATCGACCCAAAAAAACAAGGACTAGCCGAGATTGGCAAAGGTCCTGTAGTAGCCTATGCCCCGGCAGTACAGCAAAAATTGAGAGATCTGATCACCCAAACAGCCGAGGAAAAGAAAATACCTTTCCAAAGAGCAGCTCTTTCCAGAGCTACAGGAACTGACACGGATGCCTTTGCCTATAGCAATGGAGGTGTGGCCTCTGCTCTCATCTCATTACCACTTCGTTACATGCATACCACGGTTGAAATGGTACATCGTGACGACGTTGAAAATGTGATACGTCTCATTTATGAAACCTTGCTCAAAATAAAAACTGGCGATACCTTCAGTTACTTTGAATAATGCCAACCGAACCTCCTACTAAGGAGGTTTTTACTTTCATGGACGAATTTATAGACATAGTTACAGAAAAAGGAATACCCACAGGCCGATCTGCACTTAAATCTGAGGTACACAAGAACGGTTGGTATCATAATACCGTGCATTTATGGCTATATACCAAAAAGGGTGAGATCCTCCTGCAACAACGCAGCCATTCGAAACAGATCCATCCATTGCTATGGGATGTTTCTGTTGCAGGGCATATCGATGCTGGTGAATCCTTTGAAGCGGCAGCAATACGAGAGGCTAAGGAAGAGATCGGAATACATCTTCTGGAATCCGATCTCACTCACATTGGCAGTCAATTGCACAAAGGTGAGTACAATAATGGCCGGATCAAAGACTATGAATTTCACCAGATGTTCATTGCAGAACTAACAGTGCCACTTAATACGTTGATAATTAATAAGGAGGAAGTTGAGGCGATCAAATTGGTAGATTTCAGGAGTTTTAAGATTTTGCTGGAGTCAAGTGAAACTAACGGTCATTTTATTCCTGAAAATAAATCCTATTACCGTTTTATTCTAGATCAGATTAATCTTAAGAGAACATGAATTTGCTCTTAATAGCAGTGGCACCTGTTCTTGTTATACTCATTTATGTATACATACACGACAGATACGAAAAGGAACCGCCCTCCCTCCTCATCGGTAGTTTTTTACTGGGAGCTGTACTAAGTGTCATTCTGGTCTTCATAATTTACTTTATCACTGGAAATGTCACTGGTGTCACTGATAATCAAAGTGTTGGTCAGCATTTTATTCATGCTTTTTTAGGCGTGGCATTAACAGAGGAGTTCAGTAAATACATAATTGTCCGTTATTATGCCCAACCCAAAAAAGCATTTAACGAACCTTATGATGGAATCATTTATGCGGTTATGGTTTCCATGGGCTTCGCCTGCACTGAAAATATTTTGTACGTTCTTGAAGGAGGGCAGTACACAGCATTCATGAGAGCGTTCACAGCAGTACCTGCCCACGCCACCTTTGGCATACTCATGGGATATTTTATGGGGAAAGCAAAATTTACTCACAAAAGATCCTTGTTCAATATCACAGGATTGCTGCTTGCAGTTGTGTTCCATGGTGCTTACGACTTCTTTTTGTTTATCAATTTTATTCCGGGCATCTCAATTGGAGCATTTGTATCCCTTATTGTGGGG
>CAWZYX010000035.1:0-24895 GCA_963966315.1 uncultured Winogradskyella sp.
ATTCACTTGCAATGGTGCCTTCAGGAATGGCGCCACAGTTTACAGCGATGTATTTTCCGTGCTTGCGGTGAGATAATTGGTGAATGATCTTTGGAATACTTTCTTTCCCAACACCGCTTTCGCCGGTTACCAGAACAGAAATATCGGTAGGTGCTACCTGGATAGCCTTTTCAATGGCTCTGTTTAGCTGAGGGTCGTTACCAATGATTCCAAATCGTTGTTTTATGGCTTGTACTGATTCCATGCTGTATTATTTAAGGTCCTGGTACTGCTTGGAGTAGCCTACAGCTTCTCCGATTAAGGTAGTAGAGGTACAGTTAGAAATCTTAACATCGACAAAATCACCCACTTTGTAGTGCTCTTTTGGAAAAACGGCCACCGTATTTTGTGTGGTTCTCCCAGACCAGTGTTCTTCCGATTTCTTAGAAGTCTTTTCTATAAGGATCTCAACTGTTTTACCTAAAAAAGCATTGGTGCGATAGGCGCTGTGTTTTTGTTGCAGGTTGATGATCTCCTGTAACCTCCTTTTCTTGACGTCCAGTGGAATATCGTCTTCGAGTTTTCTGGCAGCAAGCGTTCCGGGACGCTCAGAATAGGCAAACATAAAACCAAAATCGTATTTCACATACTCCATTAGGCTAAGTGTATCCTGATGATCTTCTTCGGTCTCCCCGGGAAACCCGGAGATCATATCCTGACTCAGACCGATGTCCGGAATGATCTTTTTAATGCTATCGATAAGCTCAAAATATTCTTCGCGTGTATGCTGGCGGTTCATGGCTTTTAAAATGCGATTGCTGCCACTCTGGACCGGCAGGTGAATGTATTTGCAGATATTATGGTATCTGGCCATCACTTCAATGACGTCCAAAGTCATGTCCTGAGGATTGGAGGTCGAAAATCGAAACCGCATTTTAGGGGCAGCCTTTGCGCACATTTCGAGAAGATTGGCAAAATTAACGGCTGTGGCCTTTTGCATATCGCTGGCCTTTTCAAAATCTTTTTTAAGACCTCCGCCATACCATAAATAACTATCCACATTTTGTCCGAGTAAAGTCACCTCTCTGTATCCTTTGGACCATAGGTCTCTGATCTCACCGATGATGCTTTGTGGGTCTCGGCTCCGCTCTCGCCCTCTGGTAAATGGTACAACGCAGAAGGTACACATGTTGTCGCATCCTCTTGTAATCGAAACAAAAGCGGTAACTCCATTACTGTTTAGTCGAACAGGAGCAATGTCTCCATAGGTTTCTTCTTTGGAGAGAATGACATTGATGGCCTCTCTACCTTCTTCCACTTCGTCCAAAAGATTGGGTAGGTCTTTGTAAGCATCGGGACCTACCACCAGATCCACCATTTTTTCTTCTTCGAGAAATTTGGCCTTAAGTCGCTCTGCCATGCATCCGAGTACGCCAATTTTCATCCCGGGATTTATTTTTTTGACGGCATTGTACTTCTCGAGCCGTTTTCGTACTGTTTGCTCTGCCTTATCACGGATGGAACAGGTATTTACCAGAACCAGGTCTGCTTCTTCAAGTTGCTGAGTGGTGTTGAATCCCTCTTTGGCTAAAATTGAGGCGACGATCTCACTGTCGCTAAAATTCATTTGACAACCGTAACTTTCGATAAATAGTTTTTTCTGATTACCTTTTTGTTGCTCCAGAACCAGTGCCTCTCCCTGTTTAGATTCGTCAATGACCTTTTCCATATGTATTGCTCTGTCTCGCTTTTATTTTTTCGAGGAACAAAGATACGACTAATTTTAATCTTAATGACAAAGTGTCAGTAAAATCTAAGGTTCCAGAGCTATTGGATCAAGCTGCTGTGTGAAGCACTTCAAAGACTATTGCAGGAGCCTGGCTAAGAGGTCATTTTAAGCCATATTAGGATTGTGTCTTAATTTTGAGCTACATTTGTAACCTCAAAAAAATCAGAATGTCAAAGAATTTAGTGATCGTTGAGTCCCCGGCAAAGGCCAAAACCATTGAAAAATTTCTTGGAAAAGATTATCGCGTGGAGTCCAGTTTTGGCCATATATCAGATTTGCCTTCTAAGGAGTTGGGTGTTGATGTAGATGGTGATTTTAAGCCTAAATACGAGGTTTCAAAAGACAAGCGTGATGTTGTAAAAAAGCTAAAAGACCTCGCAAAAAAGGCTGAAATTGTATGGCTGGCTAGTGATGAGGATAGAGAAGGAGAGGCCATCGCATGGCATTTGGCAGAGGTACTAAAACTAGACAAGCAAAAAACCAAGCGAATTGTATTTCACGAAATAACTAAGAGTGCCATAGAGCGCGCTGTGGCCAACCCAAGAAGTATTGATTACCATTTGGTAGATGCACAGCAGGCCAGACGCGTTCTAGACCGAATTGTAGGATATGAGCTTTCACCTGTCCTTTGGCGTAAAGTAAAGGGTGGCTTGTCGGCAGGCCGTGTTCAATCGGTAGCGGTGCGTCTTATTGTTGAACGCGAGCGTGAAATTGAAGCCTTTGATCCCGTTGGATCTTACCGTGTGGACGCAGAGTTCAGTACCTCAGATGGGAAATCGTTTCGTGCGAAGCTCCCTAAAAACTTTGATACCAGAGCCGAGGCAGAGGACTTTTTAAATGCTGTGGTAGATGCTTCATTTCTGGTATCGAACCTGGAAAAGAAACCGGTAAAGAAATCTCCGGCACCGCCATTTACCACCTCAACCCTGCAACAGGAGGCCTCCAGAAAACTTGGTTTTTCGGTGGGCAGAACCATGAGAAATGCACAGCGTTTATATGAGGCCGGTCTTATTACTTATATGAGAACCGACAGTGTGAATCTGTCGGATGAGGCCAGAAAAGGAGCGATGCATGCCATCACCAAAAGTTATGGTCAGGAATACAGCAAACCTAGAAATTTTAAAGGGAAAGCCAAGGGAGCGCAGGAAGCTCATGAGGCCATAAGACCAACCGATTTCGGAAATCAGTCCGTCAACGCAGAGCGCGATCAGGCACGTTTGTATGAACTGATCTGGAAGCGTGCCATTGCCTCGCAAATGAGTGAGGCACGCTTAGAACGAACTAATGTGAAAATTTTGGTGAACTCCAAGAAGCCGATTGAGCAAACCTTCACTGCTAATGGTGAAATCATCACTTTTGATGGGTTTTTAAAGGTGTATCTCGAAGGGACCGACCTTGAAGAGGAAGAACAATCAGGTCTACTGCCCGAATTAAAAGTAAACGATGTACTATCTGCTAATTATATAACGGCCACTGAACGTTTTACGCGTCCACCCGCCCGTTATACGGAAGCTTCGCTGGTTAAAAAGCTCGAAGAATTGGGTATTGGGCGCCCATCTACCTATGCGCCAACCATTTCAACCATACAGAATAGAAATTACATAGAAAAAGGAACGGTTGATGGTACAGAACGTGCTTACATTCAGCTGCTGGCCGAAAATGGTACGGTTAGTGAAAAGAAACTCACTGAAAAAGTGGGTTCAGATAAAGGAAAGCTGGTGCCTACAGATATCGGCATGATCGTTACCGATTTTTTGGTAAACAACTTCGAGAATATTCTGGACTATAACTTCACGGCAAAAGTGGAGGAAGATTTTGATGATATTGCTGAAGGTAAGGAAGACTGGCGTTCGATGATGAAGGATTTTTACAAAGGTTTTCACCCACAGGTCGAGGACGTGAAGGAAAACGCAGACCGCGAATCGGGAGAACGGATTTTAGGTGTGGACCCGGAATCGGGTCGTCAGGTGAGTGTACGACTGGGGCGCTTTGGTCCCATGGTTCAGATTGGTACTGTAGAAGAGGAGGAAAAACCAAGATTTGCCAGCCTGGCACCGGATCAGCAGTTGAACTCCATCACTTTTGAAGAAGCGATGGATCTGTTTAAACTGCCCAGAAGCTTAGGGCATTACAATGAGGAAGAGGTAGAGGTGAATATTGGCAGATATGGGCCTTACGTGCGTTACGGTAAGAAATTCGTATCGCTTCCCAAAGGAGAGGATCCTTTAAGTGTGGATTACGATGATGCGGTGGCATATATTAAGGAAAAAGAAAAAGCGGATGCGCCTATCTACAAATATCAGGGTCTGGATGTAACCAAAGGAAAAGGAAGGTTTGGGCCCTTCATTAAATGGAATAACCTATTTATCAATGTCAATAAAAAATACGATTGGGATGATCTTTCTGAAACTGATATTGTAACTTTGATCGAAGAAAAAATTCAGAAGGAGAAAGACAAGTTAATACACGATTGGCCTGAAGCCGGTGTTCGGGTTGAAAAAGCCAGATGGGGAAGACATCGAATCATTAAAGGAAAGCAAAAGGTTGAGCTGCCCAAAACAGTAGATGTTTCTAAAATGACCCTCGAAGAAGCTTCGGCAATGCTCGAAAAGAACTCTCCTAAGAAGAAAAAAACAGGTAAAAAAGCTACAAAAAAGAAATAACGAATGAATTTTAGTTTTTTGTCTCCGGTATCAGATGATGTTTTAGCACATGCTGAACTACTAACAAATCAAACCCTGGGAAAAAAAATTAGAGTTCACTCTCATCAAAATGGTCTTCCTGATCTGGAGGGGGTCCGGCTGGCGATTATCGGTGTTGCTGAAAACCGAAACGACGCTGACTACATTGGTGAAGAGTTAAGTTTTGACGGTGTAAGACGCGCCCTGTACAGTTTGTATTCGGGAAACTGGCATGCGCATATGGCCGATCTCGGTGACCTTCTTCCCGGAGAAACCATACAGGATACCTACTACGCATTGAAAACATGTTTAAGCGTTCTAATAGAAAAAGACATTGTACCTATTATTATAGGGGGTAGTCAGGACCTTACTTACATCAACTACCGAGCTTACGACGAACTTCAACCCATGATCAATATTGTTAATGTTGATGCTAAGTTTGACCTTGGAGACGCCGCTTTACCTATAAAGAATAACAGTTATGTTGGTAAGATCATCGTTGAAGAACCCTATAACCTTTTTAATTATGCCACTTTGGGCTATCAGACCTATTTCAATTCTCAGGAAGAAATAGACCTGATGGACCGACTTTATTTTGAACCCTACCGACTAGGCGATATTGTATCCAATATTGCTCTGGCAGAACCTATTCTTAGAGATGCCCATATTGTAAGTATCGATTTAAGATCTATCCGTGCTTCGGAGCTGGAAGGCCGACAAAAGTTTTCCCCCAATGGATTTAACGGAAAGGATATTTGCGCGATTACCAGATATGCTGGCATCAGTAATAAAGTATCGTCATTTGGTATCTATGAATACAAAATGAGCGATAAAGGAAGAATGAACAACATGCTGATGGCCCAAATGATCTGGTATTTTATGGAGGGCTATAATTCACGGGTGAACGATGATGATTTTCAAAATGAAAAGGCATTTCAGAAATACCGTGTTCTCATTGAAAAAGATGAATTGATCTTTTATAAAAGTTTAAAAACAAATCGGTGGTGGATCGAAATTCCCTTTTTACCAGACGTCAGTAATAAATTAAAGAAGCACACGTTATTACCTTGCAGCTATGATGATTACGTGCGCGCAACCAACGATGAGATACCCGAGCGCTGGTTTAAAGCCTACAGGAAGAATATCGTATAAATATGCATTTCGTCGATATACGAGCACTAAAAACATCGATAAAATGCATGTTTTTTGGATAAAGTGCAAAAAAACTTGAAAAAAAGTTGTTTATCTAAAAATATATAAATATGTTTACCACCTCAAAAATTATGAACAACTAATTTAACCTCGAGTTACTATGAATATTAAGAAGCTTACTTTGTTAACATTAGTCCTTGCATTTATCACTAGTTGTAACTCTGGTGATAGAGGACAATTAGTAGGGGTCCCCGGTAAAAAATGGCACCCTGAAAAGCCTTATGGCATGACCCTTGTCCCAGGTGGTGCTTTTATTATGGGTAAGTCCGACGATGATTTAGCAGGCGTGATGGATGCACCTACAAAAACAGCTACCGTTCGAGCGTTCTATATGGATGAAACTGAGATCTCCAATAGTGAGTACAGACAGTTCGTTTACTGGGTACGTGATTCAATCATCCGTTTAAATCTCGCTGAAATGGCCGATTTGGAAGGTAAAACTCCAGGAAACGGCGATATAGGCGAATATGCCTACATGGATGCAGAGAACGATCAATTAAATGCTTACGAAAGCTATATGCTTAATACCTATGGTAACGAGCAGCGCAAAATAAACAGAGATGTAGAGATTGTATTCAATACCGAAGATTATCCAGATGAACTGTATGCCGAGGTAATGGACCAGATGTATCTGCCCCTTGAAGAGTCGTACAATGGCCAGCGCACATGGGACGTCAAAAAATTTAAGTTCCAGTACACCTATATGGACATTCAGAAAGCGGCTAAGAACAGAAACTTAAAGCGTTCTGATGTGATCATCAAAGAGGAAATCGAGGTGTATCCTGATACCACAGCATGGATCCGTGACTTTGCATATTCCTATAACGAGCCTATGCACAACGATTATTTCTGGCATCAGGCGTACGGAGACTACCCGGTTGTTGGTGTTTCCTGGAAACAAGCACAGGCCTTTTGTCAGTGGAGAACGTTAAACCATAACGCCTACCAGAAGAGTAAAGGGAAGCAGCCGGTGAACTCTTACAGACTGCCATCTGAAGCAGAATGGGAGTATGCTGCGAGAGGCGGATTACAAGGTGCGACCTACCCATGGGGTGGTCCTTACACCAAGAACGATCGAGGGTGCTTTATGGCTAACTTTAAACCCTTGCGTGGGGATTATGCCGCCGATATGGCTCTGTATACTGTAGAAGTGGATGCCTACGATCCTAATGACTTTAACCTTTACAACATGGCCGGAAACGTGTCTGAGTGGGTGAACGGTTCATACGATCCCGCATCTTACAACTATTCGTCTAGCATTAATCCTAATGTAAACGATCCTAATAACAACAGAAAAGTGGTTAGAGGAGGTTCCTGGAAAGATGTAGCTTACTTCCTGCAGGTGAGTTCAAGAGATTACGAATATGCGGATTCTGCCAGAAGTTATATAGGCTTCAGAACAGTACAGGATTACATGGGTACTGAGGTAACTAAAAATGCCGCTACAAATTAATAAAACAACAAATCAACAAATACTTAAAAATTATTATTAACCTACTTAAGTTAAATCCATTAACTTAAACTAAAAATTAAAATTATGGCACAGAATGGAAAAATAACCCTAACGAACATGGTCTACGGACTAGGAGCTGCAATCGTTATTGTTGGAGCTTTATTTAAAATTCAACACTGGCCTTTTGGTTCAGAAATTCTTACCCTTGGTATGATCGTTGAAGCCCTTGTATTTACTTATTCTGCTTTTGAAAGACAAAAAGGCGACCTGGATTGGTCTCTGGTATATCCCGAGCTAGCCGGTGGTGAATCTCAAGGAAAAAACAAAAAACAAACTCCTAAGGATGCTGAAGCTCAATTATCTAAGAAACTAGATGAACTTCTTAAAGAGGCTAAAATCGATGGTGAATTGATGGCCAGCTTAGGTGATAGCATCAAGAATTTTGAAGGAGCAGCCAAGAACCTTAACCCAACGGTTGATTCAATGGCAGCTACCAAGAAATACGGTGAGGAGCTTTCATTGGCAGCCGCTCAGATGGAGTCACTCAATAGTCTTTATAAAGTGCAATTAGATAGTATTAACCGTCAGGCTTCAATTAATGAAGAGGCTGTCGAGAATGCTACTAAATTGAAAGAGCAAATGCAGTCATTAGCTTCTAACCTGTCTTCACTTAACGGTGTTTATGGAGGAATGTTATCTGCTATGAACAAAAGCTAATTAGTTTTTTGAACTCAATCTATATTAGAATTAATTAACCGAAAAAACTAATTATTATGGCAGGAGGAAAACTATCTGCAAGGCAGAAAATGATTAACCTGATGTACTTGGTGTTTATTGCCATGATGGCAATGAACATGTCTAAAGAAGTACTCTCAGCATTCGGACTGATGGATGCTAAGTTTGAACGATCTAATGAATCGGCAACAGAGCGAAACGCTGGAATGCTGGCCAATCTTGTAACCAAGGCTAATGAAAAGCCAAAAGAGTTTGCAGAGGCGGCAGAAAAAGCCAACCAGATCGCTGTAGTTTCTGAGAAATTTTACAACTATCTCGAATCTCAGAAACAATTCATTATCAAAGAAGGTGGCTATGAGCTGGATGAAGACGGTAAATTACCGTTCCAGGCCATGGATAAAACCGACATTCTGGATGAAGCTTGGTTTACCGGAGACCGACTCACTAAAAAAGGTGATGAGGTGATGAAGACCATCGAGCAGTATAAGGCAGACATCAAAGCCATTATTGGCGATGACATCAAATACCAGACTGCTATTGAGAATTTTGATAAGCGCTTCGATCTAAGTGATGTAAAACCTAAGGACGGCGCCAAAATTGGGTATTTGGATTATAACTATAAAGGATTTCCCGCAATTGCCTCTTATACTAAGTTAACGGCAATGCAGAATGATGTTAAAGTGACCGAGACCAATATGTACAATTTGTTCCTTGGTAATACCCTTGATGAAGCGGTAACTCTTAAAAACTACCAGGCCATTGTTCTTGCTGATAAATCGGCCTTCTTTGCCGGAGAGCAGTTCTCGGGTAAGGTAGTACTTGGAAAGTATGCCAATGTAAAGCCTACGGCGATGTCTGTGGGAGGAAAAGACATTGATGTTGCTGAAGCAGTGGATTCAAGTGGTGCGGCCAGATTGAACTTTAACGTAGGAAATGTTGGTGAAAAAGACATCACCGGTACATTTACCTTCTTAGAGGATGGTCAGCCATTGGAAATACCAATCAAAGGAAACTACGTGGTAGTGCCACGTCCAAATTCAGCGACTATTGCTGCAGACAAAATGAATGTGGTTTATCGCGGTGTTGAGAACCCAATGACCATTTCTTTTGCCGGTATTCCTGACAATAAAGTAAATGCCTCTGCACCTGGCTTGAGAAAAGTTGGTGATGGTAAGTATGTAATGAACCCGGGATCTGGTAGAGAAGTTAATATTAAGGTATCAGCTACCTTGGACGACGGAAGCCCTGTTTCTGATAGCAAACTATATAGAATTAAGGATATTCCTAAGCCAACCGGTACAATTGGTGGACAGGACGGTATGGTAAAACTACCAAAGCGTAATGTTGAGATCGGTACGGTAGGAGCTAAATTGGATGATTTTGATTTTGACCTGCCAATTCAGGTGCAGTCGTTTAAAATTAAAGTACCTGGTCAACCTACAGTAGTAGTGCAGGGCACAAAAATGAACGCTCAGGCCAAAGGAGTTATTACCAGAGCCAGACCTGGAGATATTATTCAGATCTTTGATATTAAAGCAAAGATCCAGGGTAATAGCAAGTATAATTTGAAAACACCACTTCCATTAACCATAGAAGTAACAAATTAATCAACAGATATTCTCGTTTCGTTTGAAATGAAGTGTCCCAAATTATAAACTTAAGACAATGAAACTAAAAGCATATTTTTTAACTCTAGTAGGATTGATAGCTGCGCAATCAATGGTTGCTCAGGCAAATATCCTCAACGCTAAGATACCAGAGGAAATAGGCTTAAAGACAGAAGCTCAGTTACTCTTAGATAATGACCGTCCCCTAGAGTATGGTTATGTAGATGACAGAGACATCCTGTTTTCTAAAATGACTTGGGAAAAAGTAGTTTTAGATGAGCGAGTAAATTTTCCTTTACTGTATCCGATTGATACGGTTAACATGAGTTCAGACCGAAGATCTCTTTGGCATGTGCTTATGGAGAACATCCAAACGGGTATGATCCCCAAGGTGTATGCAGATTCGTATTTCACGACTGAGAGAACCCTTGAAGAATTGGCCCCTTCTTTAAAGAAGGCTGAAATCCTGGATGCCGGTGTGGATTATATGAACGCTGAAGGTATTACATCAATTGATGATGTTCCTGAAGAATTCATTAAACGAAGAGAGATCGGAGCAGGGGATATCAGTGCCTATCTGATCAAAGGATTATGGTATTTCGATAAAAGACAGGGTGAATTAAGATGGAGAATACTTGGTATCGCTCCTGCTGCACCAGATGTGAACTTTATCGATTCTGATGATGAGGCAAACAAAGAACCAATTGGTCTCTTCTGGGTCTTCTACCCCGAGGTGAGAGATATTCTCTACGAGGCTAAGGCGTTTAATAATTATAACAGTGCTGTGCCAGTATCGTTTGACCATCTTCTCAATACCAGACGCTTCAATGGACTGATGTATAAGGAAGAAAACGTATACGGTGATAGAGAAGTGAAAGACTACATCGCAGACAATGCTTTGATGCAGCTTCTTGAATCGGAACGTATTCGTGAGAAAATTAGAAATTTCGAACAGGACATGTGGAGTTACTAAACCTGTCCAATAAATTTTAAAACCCGTAATTCAATTACGGGTTTTTTTATACCCTTTATCAACGTATTTTTGAGCTGTGAAACAGTTTGATTACATCATCGTGGGCTGTGGCCTTGCAGGAATAGCCATGTGCGACATCCTCATGGAAAGGGATCGCTCCTTCATTGTGTTTGAGAACAACTCCCAGAAGTCTTCTTCGGTAGCTGCCGGTATGTACAACCCGGTCATTTTAAAACGTTTTACACCGGTATGGCGTGCAGCTGAACAGCTGGAGACATCCATCCCGCGATACCAAGCGGCAGAACGCCGGCTTCAAATAAAGATAGACCACCATTTTCCACTGCGCAGAAGATTTGCCTCCGTAGAAGAACAAAACCTTTGGTTTACAGCTGCCGATCGCCCAAAACTAGCTCCCTTTTTGGACCTGAACATTAGACAGAACAGTAATAAGAACATAGATGCTCCTTTTGGTTTTGGTACTGTGAAGGGGGCAGGACGTGTAGATACTGCTGCATATGTTCAGGCCTATAGAGAAGAGTTGGATAGGGCAGGGCTCCTCTGCCATGAGACCTTCAGATATGATCATCTTTTGCAATCTAACCACGGGATCGGCTATGGCCATATTCTAGCAAAACACATTGTTTTTTCCGAGGGGTTTGGAGTTAGGCAAAACCCATTTTTCAGAGACCTGCCTTTAAATGGCACCAAGGGAGAGGTGCTGACCGTTAGAATCAAAGGATTGCAACTTGAAACGCCCATAAAATCCTCTGTTTTTATTATTCCACTTGGGGAGGATTTGTACAGAGTAGGAGCTACCTACAGCTATAAGGATAAAACCAATGAACCAACCAAAGAAGGCAGGGAAGAATTGCTTACAAAACTAAGCTCCTTCATCAAGGGGAAAATAGAAGTGGTGGATCACAGGGCCGGGGTACGGCCCACAGTAAAGGACAGACGCCCGCTGGTTGGTCAGCATCCCAGGTATCCAAACATGTACCTTCTGAATGGGCTTGGTTCCAGAGGAGTGATGATCGCACCCTATGTGGCAGCTCAATTGGTTAATTTTATTGAAGGGAAGGGAGCTTTGGAGCCCGAAATAGACCTTAATCGTTTTTTGTAGAGCTTCCCGATGTTTTCGAATCCAATTCCGGATCATAGCTCATAAACATATTGATCCATATGTTTCTAGAAAGACGCATAATGACTGGCATAAATAAGATGAGCGTTCCCACGATGGCATAGAAGGACGTCATCAGTGAAGTCCCAATGAATAGATGGGTGATCACGAAGCTGGCCACGGCAAAAGCCACCCCAACGGCATAGCTCACATACATGGACCCATAAAAAAATGAGGGTTCCAAACGGTATTTGGTCTTGCAATGAGAACAGTGGTCGTGGATCTTTAAGGTCTCTGTAATATAATAGGGGTTTTTTTCCAAGTACATAGATTCATTATGGCATTTTGGGCAAACGCCAAATAAAATGCTGTATAATTTCGAACCCTTTTTAATCATCTTTTATTCTTTAATTTAGCAATCTGTTTTTGAAGACATAAAGATACTGCATTGACCAGCATCTAAAGTAACAAAAGTCACAATTATGCTCAATGTTCACGGCCTTTCCATAGCCTTTCAGGGGACCTATCTGTTTGAGGATATCAGTTTTAAGATATCACCCGGGGATCGAGTGGGTTTAATCGGTAAGAACGGGGCCGGGAAGTCCACCTTATTAAAGATCCTTTCAAAGGAAATGGAGGCAGACAAAGGACAGATAGCAGCAGACAAAGCCCTTAAAACGGGGTTTTTAAAACAGGATATCGACTTTGAATTTGGATCTACGGTCCTTGAGGAGGCTTACAAGGCCTTCACCAAGATCAAAGCGATTGAAAAAGAGCTGAGCATTATCAATGAAGAACTAGCCAACCGCAAGGACTATGAGTCTGAGGCTTATGAACAATTGATGATAAGTCTTAACGAGTTGCAACACCGGTACGAAGTTCTGGGAGGCTATCAGTATCAGGGTGAAACAGAAAAGATTCTGATGGGTCTTGGATTTCAAAGATCCGATTTCAACAAGTTAACAGATACCTTCTCAGGGGGATGGCGCATGCGTATTGAACTGGCCAAACTACTGCTGCAGAAAAATGATCTTCTGCTTCTGGATGAGCCTACCAACCACCTGGACATCGAGTCCATTCTTTGGTTGGAGGGCTTCTTGAACAATTTTTCGGGTGCCGTGGTACTCGTCTCACACGATACCATGTTTCTGGATCAGGTGACCAATCGCACCATTGAAATTTCTCTGGGATCTATTTACGATTATAATAAACCCTATACTAAATTTCTGGAGCTGCGTAAAGAAATGAAAGTACAGCAACTGGCAGCTCAAAAAAATCAGGAAAAGCAGATCCAGCAGACGGAAAAGCTCATTGAAAAGTTCAGGGCTAAGGCATCAAAAGCCTCCATGGCCCAATCGCTTATTAAGAAATTGGACCGTATGGACCGCATAGAGGTTGACGAAGAAGATCATCAGGTGATGAACGTTCGATTTCCCGTTCAGACAGAACCTGGGAAAGTGATTTTGGAACTGGATCAGGTTTCAAAAAGCTATGGCGACCTGCTCGTGCTATCGTCGGTATCCATGATGATTGCACGTGGCTCTAAAATCGCTTTTGTTGGACAGAACGGACAAGGTAAGTCCACCCTCGCCAAAATAATGGTTGGTGAGATAGAGTTCGGTGGAACCGTTAAAAAGGGCCATAATGTTCAGCTGGGTTATTTTGCGCAGAATCAGGCCGATTATCTCGATGGTAACAAGACCGTTTTGGACACCATGATCGATGCGGCTAATGAGCATAATCGCTCTAAGGTAAGGGATATATTAGGTGCATTTTTATTTAGAGGAGAGGCCGTAGAGAAGTATGTAAAAGTGCTTTCAGGAGGGGAGCGCAATCGTTTAGCCCTAGCTAAATTATTGTTACAACCCTTAAATGTGCTTATAATGGATGAGCCCACCAACCATTTGGACATTATTTCCAAGAACGTCCTGAAAGAAGCCCTGAGATCATTTGAAGGAACCCTGGTTTTGGTTTCTCACGATCGCGAGTTTTTACAGGGACTTACCAATGTGGTTTACGAGTTCAAAGACCAGCAAATCAAAGAGTACCTCGGAGATATTGATTTTTATCTGGAGCAAAGACGTATCAATAACCTTAGAGAAGCTGAAAAGAAATCCGAACATAGTAAAAAAGCTGGTCCTCAAACTTCCTCCGGTCAGCTTGATTACGAAGAGCAGAAACGTTTAAAAGGTTTGAAAAATAAATTGAGTAAAGTTGAACAGCAGATCGCAACTTTGGAGAAGGACATCAAAAATGATGATGTTAAGTTGGAAACCAATTATGATGAAACTGCTTCAGACCCTGCTTTTTTTAACAGGTATCAGGATAAAAAGAAATCACTGGAACAATTGATGAACCAATGGGAAGAACTACAGATAAGCATTGACTCAGCGTCCTTTTAACAATTAAGATATTTTTAACTGCGAGAACAACACATAAAGGTAACTTTGCGCCTTACTGACCACAGTCACCTATGTTACGCAAGATATTACTATCCCTTCTGGGGTTAATTTTAGTTGTTGGTTCTATCCTTCTATCGATCTATCTGATCGAGAGTAAAAAAAACCCCGAGCCAAAGGAGTCTAAAATTGTAAAGACCGTTTTTGTAGATACAGTACAGAACAGCACTGTTCCAATTATTATTGAATCCAGTGGGAATCTTATTGCCAAACGCCGTGTCGAACTCTATTCTGAGGTGCAGGGGGTTTTTAAACCGGGTAAAAAACTCTTCAGACCCGGACAGATCTATCGGAAGGGTGAAACACTTATAAGAATTGATGATTCGGAGTACTATGCAAGTGTTCAATCTGCCAAGAGTGATTTGTACAACTCCATCGCTGCCATTATGCCCGATCTGCGTCTGGATTATCCTGACGTGTATGACAAATGGTTGAGGTACATCAGAGGTTACGACATTGAAAAAAGCACGCCCAAATTACCTAAAATGACCTCGGAGACTGAGAACTATTTCATCACAGGCCGCGGAATTATTTCCAGATATTACAATGTTAAAAACCTCGAGCAACGCTTATCCAAATACCTTATAAGAGCTCCATTTGATGGCATCCTTACGGAAGCTTTGGTGACAGAAGGCTCACTAGTTCGAAATGGTCAGAAGCTGGGTGATTTCATCGATACATCCTCTTATGAGATCCAGGTGGCTATCTCAAAGACCTATGCAGGATTGCTCAAGGTGGGGGAGTCGGTGGTCTTGAGGACCCTGGACGGTGCCTCTGTTTATTCAGGAGTTGTTTCGCGGGTTAATGGCAGTGTGGATCTTACCACACAAACCATTACAGCTTTCATAGAAGTTGCACATCCAGACTTAAGGGAAGGTTTGTATTTGGAAGCTGAAATATCTGCAAAAGAGGAAGCCAATGCCATTGAGATTGATCGAAGCCTGCTTTTTGAGAACGACAAAATTTTTGTAGTTAAAGATAGCTTATTGGATGTGATAAGTGTCGAACCTGTCTACTTTTCAGACAAAAAAGTAGTGATCAAAGGTGTAAAAAATGGTGAGGTGATCATTTCTAAGCCCGTTCCGGGGGCATATGCCGGAATGATTGTTAAACCCGCAGAGAAAGTGCAAGCCCAGTAAATCTATGAGGAAGATTATTGCTTTTTTCATCAGGTATCACGTGGCGGTCAATGTGCTGATTGGTGCCTTCTTTATTTTTGGGCTTATGGGAATGTTTGGACTTAAGTCCAGTTTCTTCCCCTTGGTGGACTCTAAGATCATTACTGTAAACATTACCTACCCAGGAGCATCCCCTCAGGAAATTGAAGAAGGTGTTGTATTAAAGATCGAAGATAACCTCAAAGGACTGCGAGGAGTGGATCGGGTCACTTCACAATCGAGAGAGAACAGTGGTACCATTACAGTAGAAATCGAAAAGGGAGAGAATATTGATTTCATGCTTCTCGAGGTGAAAAACGCAGTAGATCGTGTGCCTAGCTACCCGACAGGTATGGAACCGCTTGTAGTGTCCAAGAGAGAAGAGGTGAGGCAGACCATCAGCTTTGCAGTGAGCGGTGAGAACATACCCCTGGTGACCTTAAAGCAAATAGCCAGACAGATAGAGAATGAACTGCGTGTTTTAGACGGTATTTCCCAGATTGAAATTTCGGGCTTTCCGGATGAAGAAATCGAGATCGCGGTTAATGAAAATAATCTGCTCGCCTATGACCTGTCCTTTAATGAGGTGGCTCAGGCTGTAGGTCAAACCAATATACTGGTCACAGGAGGAACCATAAAGACCAACGAAGAGGAATACCTAATCAGAGCTAATAACAGATCCTATTACGGGACCGAGCTGGCCAATGTGGTTGTAAAGGCCACACCTTCGGGTAAGACTGTGCGTTTAAAGGATGTTGCCATTGTTAGGGACCGTTTTTCCGAGTCACCAAACGCCACATTCTTCAACGGAGACCTGTCTGTGAATGTGACCATTACCAGCACCAATAACGAAGACCTTATCTCTTCGGCCGATCAGGTAAAGGCTTATATCGAATCCTATAATCAACGTCATAATAATATTCGTCTGGATGTGGTGAGCGACCGATCCATCACCTTGGTGCAACGCACCCAACTACTGATGGAAAACGCAATTGCAGGGATTGTATTAGTGCTTATTTTCCTTTCGCTTTTTCTCAATACGCGACTCGCCTTTTGGGTGGCTTTTGGCCTGCCCATATCCTTTCTTGGTATGTTTATGTTTGCCGGGCAGTTTGACGTGACGATCAACGTTCTATCCCTTTTTGGGATGATCATTGTAATTGGAATTCTTGTAGATGATGGGATCGTGATTGCCGAAAATATTTACCAGCATTACGAAAGGGGGAAAAGCCCTGTGGAGGCTGCCATAGATGGTACGATGGAGGTGATTCCTCCGGTAGTCTCTGCCATCATCACCACCCTCCTGGCCTTTTCAACCTTTTTATTTTTGGATAGCAGGATCGGTGAATTTTTTGGTGAGGTATCGGTCATTGTTATTCTTACCTTGTCCGTATCACTAATAGAAGCGCTCATCATCCTACCGGCGCACTTAGCACATTCCAAAGCTTTGACCCCTCCCGTTCCCAAAGAGGAAAAAACGGGGATTCAGCAGTTCTTTGCCAGAATGCGTTCCATCAATAAATTCGGTGACCGACTGATGAGCTTTCTAAGGGATAAGGTTTACGAGCCTGTTCTCGATTTTTTCCTGACCTATAAGCTTCTGGGACTGGGGATTTTTATAGCGCTTCTGGTTCTCACCTTTGGGGCTGTAGGTGGAGGCATCATTAGTGTGACCCTTTTTCCAAGAATCGCCAGTGATCAGGTGACCGTAACATTAGACATGCCCAATGGCACCAACGAACGGGTGACCGATTCAATCATCACCATGATCGATGAAAAGGCAGAACTGGTGAATCAGGAATTCACCGAGGCTTATTTGGCCGACTATGAAAAGCCTTTATTTGAAAATACCATTCGCACCATTAGCAGTAGCTCTAGTGCTACACTGAGAATCAACCTCTTGCCGGGTGAAGAACGACCCGATGATATTTCGTCCTTTATGGTGGCCAACCGATTAAGAGAGGTCGTTGGTCCGGTGGTAGGTGTAGAACGTCTCACCTTTGGCTCTAACAGTAATTTTGGAGGAAGCCCCATTTCGGTATCTCTGCTTGGGAATAATATTGCTGAGCTCAAGGCAGCGAAGGAGGAGCTAAAAGCTGTGATGAACGCTAATCCCCTGCTGAAAGACGTGGAAGACAATGATCCCGCCGGGATCAAGGAAATAAGACTGGAGCTCAGAGAAAGTGCCTATTTACTGGGCCTTGATCTACGCACTGTGATGAATCAGGTAAGGGCAGGTTTTTTTGGGGTGCAGGCCCAGCGCTTTCAGAGAGGGCAGGACGAAATACGGGTCTGGGTACGCTACGACCGTTCTAATAGGGAGACCATTAATAACCTGGATCAGATGCGTATTATCACTCCTACGGGGGAGCGTGTGAATTTACGCGATATTGCCGCCTACAGTATTGAGCGTGGGGATGTGGTGATCAACCATCTGGAGGGCAAAAGAGAGATTCAGATCTCAGCAGATATGAAAGACCCTAACGGCAGTAATACGGCGGTCATGGAAGACCTTAGGGTAAACATTTTACCGGAAATACAATCAAAGTATCCTACGGTAGGAGCCTCCTTTGAGGGACAGAACCGCGAGCGCGAAAAACTGAGTAGCTCCCTGCAGGCAGTAGGACTTATTATTATTTTTCTCATCTATGCGACCATTGCCTTTACCTTCAGAAGCTATTCTCAGCCACTTTTGCTTATTCTGCTTATCCCGTTCAGTTTAACAGCTGTGGCCTGGGGCCACCTGTTGCTTGGTTTTCCATTGAACGTACTCTCATTACTTGGTATTATTGCACTCATTGGAATTATGGTGAATGACGGATTGGTACTCATTGGGAAATTTAACCGCAACCTGGTGTCAGGATTGAGTTTTGATCAGGCCTTGCGAGAAGCCGGAAAATCGCGATTCAGAGCCATCTTCCTAACATCGCTCACAACCATAGCAGGATTAGCTCCTTTGCTATTGGAGAAGAGTCGGCAGGCACAGTTTTTAAAGCCTATGGCCATCTCCATCACTTTTGGAATAGGCTATGCAACCCTACTCACTTTACTGGTCTTACCTGTATTGCTATCCATAAGCAATAATATAAAAGTTGGTTCCAAATGGCTGGCAACCGGTAAACAGATCTCCAAAGAAGAAGTTGAGCGCGCGATTAAAGAACGTAATGATGTTAAGACCCATGAATAGACTATATGTATTTCTTTTGGTGATCATGAGTGTTATTCCCGACCTTGATGGACAGGAAGTAGTGAGTCCGCAGGAGGCCATTGCCCTTGCCCTGGAAAACAATTACGGCATAAAAATAGCTAATAACAATGTTGAACTGGCGGCCAATAACAAGGATGTTCTCAATTCGGGATACCTTCCTGTTTTAAGTGGAAATGCAGGAGCTACCTATAACCGCGATAATATTACGGCCGAGTTCTCCAGCGGCGAAACGGCTACTTTGGATGGGGCTGAGAGCTCCAGATACAACGCTAGCCTCAATCTCAACTATTTATTGTTTGATGGGCTGGGCAGGTACTACAACTACCAACAGTTAAAGGAGGAGTATAATCTCACGGAACTAGAAGCCAGGCAAACGATCGAACTTACCATTGTTCAGTTGTTGAGTATCTATTACGATGTATCCAGAAGATCGGAAAATGTGAGCTCACTGGAGCAGACCTTATCCATTTCCAGAGGTCGTCTAACCAGGGCACAATACCAGTTTGAGTATGGACAGAACACCAAATTAGACGTGCTCAACGCCGAGGTAGATATTAATAACGATAGTATCAATATCATTAACGCGAGACAGAACCTGATTAATGCCAAACGAGACCTTAATGTGGTAACAGGGAATACCATTCCTGAGCGCTTTCAGATCGATACCACAGTTACTTTTCTGAGTGGTTTGAATAAAGAAGAGCTAATGAGAAGAACTCTGGAAAATAACGTGACCTTGTTGCAGGCCGAGCAGGACATTCGCATCAGTGAATTCAGTTTGAAGGCGAGCAAGTCTGGTTACTTACCATCCATTGGGCTCTTTGGAACCTATGGCTGGAACGAAAACAATAATAATGCGGCAGCCTTCGTTGCAGTCTCAACCAATACCGGGATCTCCGGCGGGATCAATCTCACCTGGGACCTTTTTGACGGTGGGGGCACTATTACAAGGGTAAAGAACTCTCGAATTATTCTCGAGAATCAAAAACTGGCCAAACAAGACCTGACCCTAAACATCCAGCGCGATTTTAACAATGCCTGGACCGACTACCAGAACAAACTCAATATATACTACATTCAGGAAGATAACATTAGAACCGCTAGGAACAATTTTCAGCGCACTGAAGAACAGTTCAGGTTGGGACAGGTGACGTCCATCGTCTTCAGGCAGGCTCAGCAAAACCTCTTATTGGCAGAACTTAATCGAAATCAGGCCAAATACGACGCTAAACTTGCCGAGGTCCTGGTCCTGCAATTGAGTGGTGAATTATTAAACGTTAATATCTTTTAAAGCGGTACTTGATGGAAGAGTATTACTGTCAGTGTCCTTACTGTTGGGAAGAGATATCGGTATTGATAGATCTGTCGGTACCACATCAATCTTATATTGAAGACTGTGAGGTTTGCTGTAATCCCATCCAGTTTTCGGTACACTGTGAGGAGCAGAACGTCACCAATTTTAGCGCGGAGAGCATAGAGCAGTAGTTTTTAAATCCTTAAAAATCAATATTTTATGAAATGAATTTGCGTTTCATCGATTATTTTTGTCACTTCATCCAATATATTCTATCTTGGCCCTTGATTGTGTCCCTCCACCAAATCTACTATTATGAAGAATCTCAAATTAACACTGCTATGTTGTTTGTTATTTGCTGCTACCTATGCAGACGTGTCGCCTTTGGAAAAGGAAGCACTAGTCGAGTTGTACCACGCTACTTTTGGAGAAAAATGGACCAGATCCTGGGATTTGTCCAAACCGGTTGATTCCTGGTATGGAGTCTCGATCGAGGACGACAAGGTAGTTGCCATCGATCTGAGCTTTAACAATCTAAAAGGAGAGTTGCCTGATGGGCTTAATACACTTACCCATCTAAAGCGGCTGAACCTTGCCTTTAATGCCATTGGCGGAAAATTACCGGCTAGCCTTACAGACATGGTTCATTTGGAAGAGCTTCAATTGTTTTCTAACAAGATCAAGGGGACCCTTCCTGAAGATATTTCTAACCTACAAAGGCTAAGGGGATATTGGAGTTGTACAATAACGATTTTACCGGTCCCATCCCTGCATCTATCGGTAAGCTATCTCAATTGGAAGTACTGATCTTAAGCAGTAATAATTTTGTAGGTCAACTGCCCGATGAAATTGCGCAGTGTAAGAATTTAAAGGTACTGAGCGTATTCGATAATAAGTTATTCGGATACCTGCCAAAATCCATCGGCGAGCTGGAGCATTTAGAAGAACTGGTTTTGTCCAATAACGCATTTTATGGTGAGCTACCCGGAAGCCTGGCCAAACTAAGCAAGTTAAAAACACTGTTGTTAAGCAACAACGATTTTAAAGGCAACTATGCCAACTTACAAAAACAATTGCCAAACATTGTTAATCTGGACATTGATGAGGCCAATACCAAAGGAACGCTGGTAACGCTGGATGTTGAGATTGACGACGACAAAAAATAATTTAATCTGGTTTTAATTAAGTTAGTTAGCTAAACTCCCGGGATCATTTTTTTCCGGGAGTTTTCTATTGATGACTATGGTCGGATTGTAAAAAAGTGTTATATTTGCCATCCAATATCGCGGGATAGAGCAGTAGGTAGCTCGTCGGGCTCATAACCCGAAGGTCGCTGGTTCGAGTCCAGCTCCCGCTACAAAGTAAGAGTAATCAGAAATGGTTACTCTTTTTTTATGCAGTAGATTCAAGGGTTTACAGAATTTATTCCCATTATAAATGCTCTCAGTTTTGTTAGAATAAGGTCTTAAAATCGACACCCCTTTCAATAAAAAAGACACCCATCAAAAAAATAAAACTATGAATCATAACAAGTTGAGTGTTTTGTTCTATTTGAACAAAGCAAGAGTAAACCAGAAAAGAACCTGTTCGATAAAATGTCGGTTAACATTTTTAGGTAAGAGGAAGACTTTTTCAACCGGATTATTCTTAAATCCAGGCTATTGGAAAAGCAAACAGCAAAAAGCTAGTCCGCCGAATCCGGATACTATTTATATTAACTCACAACTGAGCCTTATTAGTCAAAAGATTAATGAGGCTTTTTTGATTTTACAAGTCAGTGATCAATTATTCGATGTGGAAGATATTTATTTAAAGTTCAAGGGTGAAAGTACAAAAGCTAATAAGACCTTATTAGAGGTATTTGATATACACAACTCACGTATGAAGAGGTTGATAGGAAAGGAGTATCAAAACTCAACCTATCGTAAATTTATAGAAGCACGGAACCATACTTCAAATTTCATTAAATATAAATATAATAAGACTGATATGCTATTGAATGCCATCAACATGAACTTCATTCAAGATTTTGATTTTTACTTGAAATCGGAATTGGGTCATAAGCAAATCACGATTAATAAGAGTATACAACGGGTAAGAAAAATAATTAAGTTGGCTTTAGCAGAGGGGTATTTGCAAAAAGATCCATTTATAATGTATAGGCCTAAACGCTACATGAATCAGGTAGTCTTTCTCAGCAAAGAGGAGCTACAAGTATTAGAAGGCTATCAGTTTGCTCAAAAGAGATTGACTCAAGTAAGAGATATGTTTGTTTTTTGCTGCTATACCGGTTTAGCTTATGCTGAAATGAGTAACCTTTCTCAAAAGCATTTGGTGAAAGGATTTGATGGTAAAATCTGGATAAAAATGTTCAGACAAAAGACAAATTCAAAAGTATCTATTCCTTTATTAAACAAGGCTGGAGAGATTTTAAGTAAGTATGATGACGATAACAAGGTGTTACCTGTGATTTCAAACCAAAAATTTAATTCATACTTGAAAGAGATAGCAGATATAACCGGTGTCGATAAGCGGCTGACGCATCATGTTGCTAGAAAAACATTTGCTACAACTGTGCTTTTATCAAACGATGTGCCAATGGAAGTTGTTTCTGAGTTGTTAGGGCATTCCAAACTCGAAATTACACAAAGGCATTATGCGAAAGTAATTAGTAGATCGCTGAGTGAGCACATAATTAAACTTGATGATAAACTCAAGGGAAGTGAATAACTTCCCTTTTGATTGTAATGAAAATGAATTAGTTTTCCTAACGTAAGTTCTCTATCTCGTTGATTAGTTCTCTGATATTATTAAATCCTCAATAGTATTTTATAATTTCACGTCAAGGAACATGCCTAAAGGAGAATAAAGAATTTTCATTTAATTAAATTAAACGGTTTTAAACTTAGTTAGTTCATGATTTATATAATAGTAGGGATTTTACTCTTTGTTGGTGTGGTAATGGCGGCGGCCGGAAATAGCCAATCATCCGCAAAATCTAGATTTAAAGAAGGGTTATCAGAAATCACCACTGAAATTGGTAAAGGAGTAGTTGGTTATGGAAAAGGGCTCAAAGCATCAGCAATAGAATCTGAAGTAAAAAAAAATAGCCTTCCATTTGAATTTGAATGTAGTTTTCAGGACTATGGTAAAGTTCTATTTATAACTCTCTTGAAAAGAGATGCCCAAATGGATCGTGCTTTAGTCAGTCCGATGAAAATTCAGGAACACATTAATAGAATAGATTCTCAGGGTTTTGAATTTGCGAACAGAATTTCGAAAGATTATACATTTCTTGAGCAGTGTTTAGGACTTGGAATTGAAACCATAAACGTCTCTATTCCTGAAATCTCATTAAAAGCTCCGTATGAGCTTGCAAGAAAAAAGAAAATCCTAAAAGTTCTCAAAAAGAATGGCATGAATGGGTTTAAGGAGTTAGATTTATCTAATTATGACATTTAAATTTGGAGTGAAACGTTTATTTCTTGCGAATCTTATAAAAAGACTTAATGCGAGTGGGGTTACAAATTAAATTCCAAGATAACGGCAATATCAAAAATCAAATTTTAATTATTGATAAGCCTGGGTTTAGGGTGCCTTCACTAACGTATGAAAAGGTTTTTAAGAGAGGGGAGTTAGATGTTGTTGAGTATTATTGTAATGGAAGATTGGACCATTATTTTGAGAAAGAAACAAAACCTGGTTTAAGAATTGAAAGAGGTTATTCAGGCGATAGAATCCCCTTTGCAACAAATGTGGTTTACTTTGATTCAAATAATAGACCAATAATCATCTATCAAGAAGTTGAGGATATGGACGGTACATTAAACAAAGGCTACCGGTATATTGACCAAAATGGATATCAGTCTTGGGATGGATTCGATGATTTTGAGAGTTGTTATATAGAGTATATGACTACTCAAATAAAATTGCATTAACCTTACGCATTACTGAAATCTGAATTTTTTCTTTGATTGGTATTTCTTCAGAGATATCTGTTTTTAATGAATTCAATGCTTAAGGGTGGTCACTCCAAAGTGGTTGATCCTGCCAATTTAGAGGAAACCCCATACTCTTAGTATAATCAATATTTTCATATTTTTCAAAAAGATCAATTAAGCCATTTTTTAGAGAGTTTGAGGGATTTATCCTATCAATTAAATACTTAATAATAGAGATATATAAGTATGATTTATTTCTTTCAATACCTGATTGTTCGATCCAATTAAAAGATAAAGGTTTAGTAGCTTTTCGAGCTTTTAGTGAGAACTCTCTATTCCAAAATCTTGAGTGATGAGCGCAGATATTTCTTATGTAAGTCACGATGAGTAACCAATTTTCAAACAATTGATAAGGAAGTCCAAAATGGTCTGAAATGTCAGACTTTGACTTTGTATCTGTAAGGTTTTCATAGATTTTCGAGAGATGGGAAAATGTTACAATCTCAAGAGCCATCCAACTCGGCAGATAATTGTCTAAGTATTTTCGGCGATAGTTAAGGACGAATTCTTCTGTACTGTCTTTGGTTGATTGCTTTATGCTTTCAACACTGCGGTTGTGCATATCTTGGTCCTTAAATAATTTATCATAAGTATACCAAAAGGAATCATAGCGGTGTGAAAGAATGTAGGTGAGTTTGGCTCTAAAGGCAATTTCAATTTTTTCGATATTGCTTAATAACAAGAGTCTGAGCTCACGATCGAAACAATACATCTTGAATGAGCTTTCAAAATAACTATTTTCTTTAAAAGTGTGTTCACTTTTTGCGGCGGTAAGCTGTGGGTAAAAGTAGCCGCTTAATCTATAATAACTTAAGTTTTCAAGTAAATGTAGAGCCTTATCTCTATTATTAATAATTAGTCCACGAGATTCTAGAAGATCCAACTGTTGTTGGTATGTGAGGGCTTTTTTGGTGTATAAATCCAAGATTAGCTGGGGTATAAAATAAAACACCACTGCTAATACGCATTATGAAGAGGCGGCAGTGGTCTGTTGATGCAAAGATAATATAAATCTAAATTCCTGACAATCTTTTTGTCGATAAAAAGTCATTCTTGACGATTAAATGTCTTATTCTGCTTGTGGATCATGCATATAATATCGATCAAATACTATAATAATCCATTATCGGGAAGTTTGAGTTGTTGGATATATATAATTAATCTGTTCTAATATTTATTTTAAAATTTTTTTTGAGACTTCACTTCTCAAGTATAAGAGCTTGTTAATTA